>CAZUTZ010000014.1:0-17635 GCA_964623655.1 uncultured Wenzhouxiangella sp. | reverse complement strand
CGACCACGGCCAGCAGGGCCAGGTAGCGCTCGACCAGCAGGCTGGTCTTGCCCGACCCGGCCGGGGCCTGGACGATGACTGAGCGGCCCGGTTCGACGGCTTGCGCTCTGGCCAGATCGTCACTCATCCTCATCCTCCCCGGCCAGGACGCGTTCATGGATGCGGCAAAAAGCAGTCAGGTGGCAGCGTCGGCAGACTTGTCCATCGCGCGGCGCGACCGCGGCCTGGCCGGCCAGAAACGACTCTGCCAGCCCCTCCAGGCTCGTCCGCCAGGAACTGAGCAGATCGCGCCACTGCTCGCTGTCGGCCCACTGCTTGCCGGCGGCGGCCAGTGCTGGCACGCCCGGCATACCGGTCTCGACTTCGGCCAAGCCGGAAAAAGCCTGGCTGTCGGCGCGCACCCTGGCGAAGCTGACCGCGACCGGCGCCGGTTTCATGCTCACCGCATAGGCCGGCAGCTGGACGTCAGCCATGCGCTCGGCCGGCAGCCAGTGCGTGGAACGCGAGCTTGCTCCCGTCTTGTAGTCAATCAGCACGCTGCCGCCGCCTTCGAGTTCGTCGATGCGGTCGATGGTGCCCTTGAGCGTGAGCCCGCCGATCGGCAGTTCGATCGCTTGTTCGCGGCCGACCACGCGGAAGGGTTCGCGCTCCGCTTCCAGACTCAGCCAGGCTTGTATTGTTTGCGCCAGACTGCTGGCCTCCAGGGCACGCGATGCCGGCGCCAGCGCCAGCCGGTCCTGGCGGGCCAGCTCGTCGAGTGCCGTATCCACGGCGGCCGCGATGGCCTGTTGGCGGGCCTCGTCCGACAGTCCCTGTAGCGCCGTCAGGTCTTGGATGTCAGTCCAGAAAGCGCGCAGTGCTGCATGCACCAGCTGGCCGCGCTGGGCCGGACTCAAGCCGGGACGCGGCGCGCCGCGCTCGCGCGCCTTGAGTCGGTCGACGGCAAAAGCCTTGAACGGGCAGTCCGACTGGCGCTGCAGCAGACCGGTGCCGCCGCGGCGGGCCTCGGCAGGCGCCGGCGGCGCCTGGGCATCTGCAGGCAGTTGCTCAAGCGGGGTCGGTCGCGGCTGGGGCGAAGGCTCATCTTTGATCAAGCCCCCATCCAGCGGCACCAGCAGACTGAGCTCGCGCTCCTCGTCGCCGCGCGTAAAGCTGCCCAGCACTTCCGGCGCGCAGCGCGCCAGGCCGGCCAGCTGCAGGCGCGCTCGCTCCAGGCAGCCTTCCGTGCTGGCCGCCGGCACCGCGCGCTGCAGCGCCGGCGGAATCAGCGGATGGGCCTGGCGCGCGGCCGGCCAGTGATCCTGATCCAGGCTGCAGATCCACAGGGCGTCGAACCGGGCGCCCAGCGCCTCCTCTACCCCCAGGATTTCCACCGGCGCACCCGGATCTTGCTCGCGGAAGACTACGGCGGAAGCACGTTCGCGCAGCAGTTTCAGTGCCCGCGCGCGGGATATGGGGCGCTCGCTGACCGCGTCCAGGCTGCCGAAACCTTCCAGCAGTTCCTGCCAACGGCGCCAGGCCTGAAATTCCCGGCTGTCCAGCGATCGTCCGTGACCATAGCCGAGAGCGGCCAGCTCTTCGGCAAAGACACGCGCCCAGGCCGAGGGCATGGCGGATCGGGTCTGTTGCTGGCGCTGGCGCTGCCACTGCGTCAGCCGTCCCCCGAGTTTCGCCGCGCCGACCCGCCCGGCCTGATGACTGAGTTCGCGCAGGTCCAGCCAGTACGGCATGCGCTCGGCGAGCTGTGTCAGCAATCGGGCGCGCGCATGGGCCTCGTCAATCGCTGAATCCAGGAACGGGCTGCGGGCGATGCGGATGGCGTCCGGGTGAGCCAGGCGCTGCGGGGCAATGCCGAGCAGCAGCAGGGCGTCGGCCACGATGGGCCACTGCGCCAGCGGCAGACCCAGCGAGATGTGCCAGGGATCGGCAGCGCCGGCCTCCAGCGCGAAACCGGGCGGATCGAAGACTTGCCGGAAGATGCGCTCGGCCTCTTCGACCCGTCCATTCAGGTCGGGCACGACCACGGCCAGGCGGGCCTCGGGTCGCTCTTCCAGAAGCCGGCGCGCCCAGTTGGCCGCGGCACGCATTTCATCATCGGTCTGATCGAACACGCGCACCGGCCAGGCAGCGCAGCGCCTGTCTTCCGAAGCTTGCCGCTCGACGCTCGCGCCGCGCGTCTCGACCGCTGCAAGCACCGCCCGAAACAGCGGCGTGGGCGGCAGCTCAAAGCCCTTAAGGAGGATACGGGCCGGCAGCATGATGTGATCAGCAGTAATAAGCTGCGGCAGTTCGGCGGCGAAAGACCACTCATCAACCCAGCCGCGCTCGTGGCACAAGGCTTGAAAACGCGCGGCCCAGTCGCGCATGGCGCGGGCGTCTTCCGACAGCATCGGCCCCGGCCAGCGCTCTGGGGGCTCCAGACCGTACTCGTGAATCAGACGCCAGGCCCCGGCGGCCAGTTCAGCCACGCGCGGCTCGCCGACGAATACATCGCGGTCGATCACGGACTGCCACAGCACCAGCGCCTGCTCGGCGCTGATCGGCACGCGCGCATCATCGGCGTGCAGGAAATAGTCGTCGCGGAGGTGTTTGAGCCAGGTCGAAAAGGCCAGCACTGCCGGAGCACGCCAGGCCGCCTCGCCCGCGGCGACGCGTTCGGTCGCCTGGCGCTGGCGCTCGGCGCGCGCCAGACGGGCCGTCGGAGTCAGAATCAGGGTTTCACCATCGCTCACACCGCCATTATGCCCGCGGCATTCTCAAAAGCTGAGACGGACCGACCGCTATGAACGGTGCGTCTGGCTATCTTGACCAACCAGGGTTTACATATTAGCGTTACACATACACATATGTACGACATAACCGATGAGCGTCAGAATCCAAGTAGTGCTTGATGAGGCAGAACGGGCCGAATTCCGACGTCATGCAAGGCTGGAAGGTCAGTCACTGAGCGGCTGGCTCAGGGAAGCCGGTCGCGCGCGCATTGCTGAAAAGGAGCGCAGCCCCGGGCTGACGGACAGGGAATCGCTGGCAGCTTTTTTTGCCCGCTGCGACGAGCAGGCCGGCAAGGGGAGCGAAGCTGACTGGGCCGAACACAAGCGGGTGCTTGAGCGCTCTATTCGGCAGGATCTGCCGGAGGCATGATTTTCGTTGACACCGATGTCTTCATTTACGCCGTGGGGCGCGATCACCCCCTGAAAGCTGAAGCCAGAGCGATCTTCGAACAGGCCGTGCATGAGCCAGGCACCGTCCTGGTGACCTCGGCCGAAGTCCTTCAGGAACTGCTGCACGTTTATCTGCCGGTCAACCGCAAGGAAACGCTGCATAGAGCCCTGGAGCTGGTCCAGGGCACGATCCAGGAAATCTGGTCAATCGAGCCCGAAGATGTGATGGTTGCGGTGGATTTGAGTGACGCCCATCCGGGACTGGGCGCGCGCGATCTGATTCACCTCGCCTGCTGCCAGCGTCGATCAGTGCGCGAGCTTCGCAGCTTTGATCGCGCTCTCAATGCCGCTTTCGCCACCGGGTGATTCGACTCAAGCTTAGTCAACGCGCTCGAACCAGACATCCCGAGTCCGCTGGTTGCCGGCTTTCAGGCCGATGACCTGGTCGTCCTCGTCGCGCTCGAAGTCGACGCTGGTAATCGGGAAATCGGAACCGAAACTGTCGCCACCCTCGTGGTTCAGCTTGATCGGGCCGAAACGACGATGGCGCAGCACCAGCTCATCCTCGTTCAAGTCCACCTCGTAGAAGGCCTCCAGCTCGGCGCTGAAATAGCGGCCGACGAAATCGGCCCTGTTGGGCGGCGCCGTGTCATTGTTATCTTCGTCGAGGCGCACGGCGCGATGCTCGCCGTTCTGGAACAGGGTCAGCGACGATACCTCGCCGTCTTCGTCGACGTCGAAAACAATGCGCGCGTCGACCACGTCGATGGTGAAGGTTTGCGCATCCACCGGCGTGATCTCGAAGGCCGGCTGGCCGGTGGCCTGGATCATGTAGCGATCGTCATCGCGAAAGAAGCGCAGGACAAATCCGGGCGCGGCTTCGAGCTCGTAGCGCCCGGCCAGGACGTCGAAAAAGGCGTCGGTGAATTCGGCCCCGGGCTCGCCCGGCACCTCCTCTGGTTTCGTATCCTGCAAGGCATCGCCGATCAGCAGTTCGGTCAGATCCGTCACCAGTCCGGACGGCAGCTCGTGGTGGTTGGCAAAGACCATGACCCCGGCTTTCAGGTCGGGATAGTAATAAAACTCCGACAGGTGACCCAGATCACCGCCACCGTGCTGCCAGCGACGCTGGCCACGCCAATCTTCAATCATCAGCCCCAGTCCATAAGTGGTGCCCTCGAAAGGTTCGGTCAGCATCCCGCCGACGGCTGATTCACCGTTGGCAAAGCTGCCTAATTCCTTCATCCAGCGCGCCATGTCGGCCACGGTGGTGTAAACCGCGCCGGCACCGGGGGCACCGCCCAGGTCGCGCGCCTCGCGCCACTCTTCGCCGTCCTTGCTGTAGCCGCGTGCCGCGCCGGCGAGGACGACCGTGGGGTCGGATCGCACCTGTGTTGCGTTCATGTCCAGCGGCTCGAAGACTTCCTGGGTCAGCCAGTCGGCAAACGGCGTTTCAGTGACCTGTTCGATGACCTTGGCCAGCAGCACGTAGCCGGTGTTGTTGTAGTTCCACTCGGCCCCCGGGCTGTTTTGCAGTTCGGGCTGACGAAGGATCAAGGCGATCGCCTCTTCCTGCTCGATCCAGTCGCCTTTCTCGATGCGCACGCCGGCCAGGGCCAGGGTATTCAGAAATTCGCGGTAGCCGCTGGTGTGGGTCGCCAGATGGCGCAGGGTGACGGTCTCACCAAAATCCGGCAGCTCCGGAAAGTAGTCGCGAATATCGTCGTCCAGCGAGAGTTGACCGCGCTCGTGCAGCAGGGCCACGGCATAGCCGGTGAACTGCTTGCCCGTGGAACCGATATTCATCGGCGTATCGATTTCCAGCGGGATGGCGAAACTCAGGTCGGCCAGGCCCACGGCCCGGGCAACAACCAGCTCACCATCACGCACCAGACCGACCGCGATGCCCGGTTGCTCTGATTCAACGGCCGCCAAAAGCTCGGTCACGGCGGAATCCAGCTCCGCTTCGGAGGCCCAGGAGGGCAACGCGAAAAAGTTCAAGGTCAGTAACAACGAAATCCAGTGCCACCGCGCACTCATCACTTCTCTCCAGCGACCGATAGAGCGCTCAGTTTGCCGCCCAAGTCATCAGGCGACAAGTGCCAAAGGACATGGGCTTAGCGGGTTTTGCTTTGGTCCGCGCAACTGGACCAGATGACGAAAGACGTGCAGGCCTGAGCGAACAAAGCGTTTCTGCCGCAGTCAGCTTTCGAACGACCCTTCGATCAGGCGTTCTTTCCGGGTATCAACCGGTCAATTTCCTGCGGTAGACTCGAGCGCCATGAACCGTTCTTTTTCTCCAGCCCATCTGCTGTCGGCCGTCCCTCCGACCAAAGCTGCGGCGATGCTGGCCCAGCTCGAAAAGTGACCGAATCGACGCGATCTGATGTCCTGATCATCGGCGGCGGCCTCGCCGGGTTGGTAACGGCCTTGGAGCTGCTGCGCGGAGGGCGGTCGGTCACCGTGATCGACCGCGACTCGCCGGAGCGACTGGGTGGCCTGGCCTTGTGGGCGTTCGGCGGCATGGCGCTGGTCGGCACGCCGCAACAGGCGCGCATGAAGATTCCGGATACGCCTGAGCGCGCGCTTGCCGACTGGCTGCGTTTTGGCGAGCTTGACGCGAATGACTTCTGGTCCAGGGCCTGGGCCGAGCACTACGTCGAGCGATCGCGGCCCGAGGTCCATGACTGGCTTATTCAGGAAGGACTGAAATTCATGCCCGCGGTCAACTGGGTCGAACGCGGGCGCTTTGGCGACGGCAACACCCTGCCCCGGTACCACATCCTGTGGGGCACGGCGCGCGAGTTGGCCCGGCGCGTAATCGCCGGTCTGAAACAAGCCGATTCGGACGGGCGTTTGCGGCTGATTCATCGCCATCGCGTCGAGGCGCTGGAACACGCGGCTGGACGCGTCAGCGGAGCCCGTGCCGTCAACGAAGACACGGGCGAGGAGCTGGTTTTTGACGCATCGCGCGTTGTTCTGGCCATGGGCGGCATCAACGGCGGACATGAACAGTGCCGGGCGAACTGGCCCAGCGAAATCCCGCGGCCCAAGGCCATGCTCAACGGCGCCCACCCCTTTGCCGACGGTCGACTGCACGCATTTACCGCCGAGCACCTTGGCGGACAGATCGTCAATCCCGGCGCGATGTGGAACTACGCCGCCGGATTTCCGCATCCATTCCCGCATTTCGACGGCCACGGACTTTCGACGATCCCGTGCAAATCGGCGCTCTGGCTGGATCATACGGGCCGGCGCATTGGGCCTGAGCCGCTGGTGACCGGGTTCGACACCCGCTGGCTATGCCGGCGCGTGGCCGAGCAGGAAAAGCCCTGGACCTGGCATCTATTGAACTGGCGGATTGCGGCGGAGGAATTCGCCATCTCCGGGGCCGAGCACAATCTGCACATCCGCGACATTCGTCTGCTCCCGTTCCTGAAGGAAACGCTGCTCGGCAACCATCGCCTGGTGCGCCAGATGCAGACCGAAAGCGATGACTTTCTGGTAGCCGGAACGCTGCCCGAACTGGCCGCGAAGATGAACGCACAGACCCGCTCGCACGACGTCGACCCGACCGTGCTCAAGGCCACGGTCGACGATTTCGACGCCAATTTTGTGAAGGGCGGCAGCCTGCAAAATGACCCGCAGATCCGCATGATTGAACACGCACGGCGCTGGGGACCGGACAAGCTTCGCACCTGCAAGCCGGCGCCGCTGAACAAAAAAGGCGCCGGCCCCTTTATCGCCCTGCGCCTGCAGCTGATCACGCGCAAAAGCCTGGGCGGCCTGCGGACGGATCTGTGCAGCCGCGTGCTCGATGCGGCCGATGAGCCGATTCCCGGCCTGTACTGTGTCGGCGAGGCCGCAGGCTTCGGCGGCGGCAACAGCAACGGCGAGCGCTCGCTGGAAGGCACGTTTCTGCCGGGCTGCATCCTGACCGCGCGCGCCGCCGCGCGGTCGATCCTGGCAGAGAGTTGAGGCATTCGCATGATCCGCAGCATTCCCACCACACTGGATGACTATCGCCGGGAGGCCAGGCGACGGCTGCCGCGCTTTCTCTACGACTACTATGCCGGCGGCTCCGGGCGCGAACAGACCATGGCGCTCAACGCCTCGGACTGGGATCAGGTCACCCTGCGCCAGCGCGTGCTCGTCGACGTCGACGCCATCGATACCCGCACGGAGCTGGCCGGCGAGAAGGTCGACATGCCGCTGGCCCTGGCCCCAATCGGGCTGGCCGGCATGGCCGCCCGGCGCGGCGAGCTGCAGGCCCTGGCCGCGGCGGAAGCCGCCGGCGTGCCCTTCACCCTGTCCACGGTCGGGATTTGCGGTCTGGACGAACTGGCTTCCGTAGCAACCAGGCCGTTCTGGTTTCAGCTCTACATGATTCGCGAGCGGTCCATCGTCGCCAGGGTCATCGAGCGCGCCTGGAGCGTGGGCTGTCGTACGCTGATGCTGACCGTGGATCTGCCCATGCCGGGCCCGCGCCATCGCGACACGCGCAACGGCCTGGCCGTGCCGGGTGTCAGACCGAAACTGCTGAAAGTCCGCCAGCTCGTCACCCGACCGGGCTGGATCTGGGACGTCGCCCTGCGCGGCAAGCCCATGACCCTGGGCACCATGGACCCGCATGTGGCAGCGGCCAGCGATCCCGACGCCTTCCGCAAGTGGATCGACGCCCAGTTCGACCCGCGCATCACCTGGGATGACGTGGCCTGGGTGCGCGATCAGTGGCCGGGCCGGCTGCTGATCAAGGGCATTCTCGATGCCGAAGACGCCGAACGCTGCGTGGAAATTGGCGCAGACGGCATGGTCGTGTCCAACCACGGGGGTCGACAGTTGGATGGGGTGTCGTCAACCGCCCGCAAGCTGCCGGAAATCGTAAGCGCCGTCGGCGGACGCACTGAAATCCTGGTCGATGGCGGTATCTCGGGCGGTATCGATCTCTATCGTGCTCTGGCCCTTGGGGCCAGCGGCGTGCTGGTCGGGCGGGCCTGGGTTTTTGCCCTGGCCGCCGCCGGCCAGGGCGGCGTTGAGCGCATGCTTGGCGGCTGTCGCGAAGAACTCCGCCTGGCGATGGCGTTGACCGGGGTGACCCGAACCGACCAGATCGGGCCGGACTGTCTCGAAACGGCAGGGTTTGGAAATGAGGGAAACCGCGGATGAACGCAGATGAACGCGGATTAAGACCACATGGAGTGCATGCGCCGCCATTGAACCCGGCTGTCGCGCAAGCCGCCGCTGCAGCCCTCGCCTTTCATCTGCGTTAATCTGCGTTCATCTGCGGTCAAAACCAAACCAGGACGCAAGCCATGCCCAACGGCGCCCAGGCACTGATGCAGACCTTGGCCGATGCCGGTATCGAAGTCTGCTTTTCCAACCCCGGTACCAGCGAGATGCACTTCGTCGCCGCGCTCGACGGCGAGCCGCGGATGCGCGCCGTGTTGGCCCTGTTCGAAGGCGTGGCCACGGGTGCGGCCGACGGCTATGCGCGCATGGCCGACAAGCCGGCCGCCGTACTGCTGCACCTGGGCTGCGGTCTGGGCAATGGCCTGGCCAATCTGCACAACGCGCGCAAGGGCAAGGTGCCCATCCTCAATATCGTTGGCGACCACGCGACCTATCACATGCCGCTGGATGCCCAGCTGCAGTCGGATATCGAAACCGTGGCGCGCAACGTCTCGCCCGGCTTCGTGCGCACCTCCATGCGCACCGAGGATCTGTGCCGCGATGCGATCGAGGCCATCCAGACTGCGCGCGAACTGCCCGGCCAGGTCGCCACGCTGATCCTGCCGGCTGATGTGTCCTGGGGCGATGGCGGGAAAGCCGAGGCGCCGCCGGCGCCGCCGCAGCCTGAAAGTGCCAGCGACGAGCGGATTGACGCCGTCGCCGAAAACATCCGATCAGGCGAAAAGACCGCGCTGCTGCTGGGCGGCCAGGCCCTGCGCGAGCCGGCCTTGCTGGCCGCAGCCCGAATCGCCGCCCACAGTGGCGTCAAGGTGCTGGCCGAAGTCTTTCCGACCCGGCTGGAACGTGGTGCAGGCCGCCCGCCGGTCGAGCGCCTGGCCTATCTGGCCGAGCTGGCCACGCTGCAGCTCGCCGGTCTGGATCACCTGGTGCTGGTCGACGCCAAGGCACCGGTCTCGTTTTTCGCCTACCCCGGCAAGGCCAGCGAGCTGGTGCCGGAGGGCTGCCGGGTACATACGTTGAGCGATCCCTCCCAGGACGCCGCGGCCAGCCTGGAAAAGCTGGTCGGCAAACTCGGCGCCGATTCGGCCCAACCGGAACTGCAGACCGCCGGCCGCCCCGGTCGCCCGCGCGGCAAGCTGACCGCCGAGAAGGTCTGCAAGGCAGTCGGTCATTTGCTGCCGGACAACGCCATCGTTGTCGATGAGGCCATCACCTCCGGCCTGATGCTCCCGGTGATGACCGCCGGTGCTCCGGCCCATGACCTGATCACGCTGACCGGCGGCGCCATCGGTCAGGGCCTGCCCAACGCCATCGGTGCGGCGATCGCCTGCCCCGAGCGGCCGGTGATCGCGCTGATCGGTGACGGCACGGCCATGTACACCCTGCAGGCCCTGTGGACGATGGCGCGGGAAAAGCTGGACGTGACCGCCATCATCTTCAACAACCGGTCTTATTCAGTTCTGAATGTCGAGCTGGAGCGAGTCGGCGCCGATAAAGCCGGCGCCAAGGCCAGGTCGCAGCTCGACCTGCGCGGGCCGGATCTGGACTTTACCCGCCTGGCTCAGGGCATGGGCGTGCACGCCGTGCGCGCCGATAGCGCCGACGGTTTTTGCCAGGCCATGGAATACGCCCTCAACACGCCGGGCCCGCACCTGATCGATGCGGTCATCCCCGAATCTCTGAACCGAACCAAACGCCGCATCCTGCCCTGGCTGCTGCGCTCGCTGCCCAACCTCCCCAAGCCCATGGCCATGGCACTAAAAAAGAAACTGGCCCCCTGAATTTCACACCCGAGAACAGGAGACAGACCGATGACCGAAACCACCGATGTACCCGATCTCGGCTACCTCAATTCCCTGCTGATCGAAAAATTCCGCGTCAAGCGCCCGCCCGTGGCGATCACGCTCTGCCGCGAAGAGCCACCGCCGGGCTACGATCCGGTCAAGATCGTCGCCTGCGCGGTCATTCGCGCCGCCGAGGGCGGCCGCAAGGTCTATGTCGACGCCACCAACCACGACTGCTGGGTCGGCCAGTTTCATCTGGGCCTGCTGCCCAATGCCGACGACTACATCACCGACGGCCGCTATCTGACCGACGCCCAGGGCTTTTACACCCCGGAGGCCGCTGCGCGCAACAAGTCACAAAGTCATTCACTTTCCGAGGGCGCCATTCGCGCCCTGGCCGCCGCTCCGCTGGACCAGGTACCCGAAGGCGTGCACGTGGACCTGCTGGTGTGCGTGGTCGATCCACAGCAAGCTATGCAGATCGCCGGCGCGGCCAGCGTGCGCGAAGGCACTTTCCCGCTCGGCGAACTGGGCGCCAGCGCCTGCGCCTCGATCTTCGCCGCACCGGTCAATACCGGCAACAGCGTGTTCGCCATCGGCGATGGCGGCGGGCGCATGCACAACCGTCTGAGTGCCTCGGAGATGTTCGTCTCCATCCCGCGCGCGCACTTCCGCTACGTCGTCGAGCTGATCGAGAACTTCAGCATTGATCCGAAGAAAATGCGCGAGGTGATCATGCCCTCGCATGCGCCAAGCGACGAAAAGGCAGAGCCTGAGCCATAGACCGGCCCACGGCCCAGGGACTTGGCCTATAACCTATACTGCGGAGCACAAAATCATTCAAAACACCGGGAGTCGTTCAGCAATGACGTGTCCCAAGCGGCATATACTGCTTGCCACCCTGACCGCCTGCTGTATTCATGCGGCACTCGCCGCGCCGGAGCCTTCGGCCGCTGATTCACTGGCCTCGGTCTGGGCTGACAGCGTGGACCGACAGCCCCTTTACATGGCCGGGCAGCTGCAGGTCGAAGCCGAACAGGCCGAATTGCAGGCCGTTCGCCGAAGCGCTCTGCCCGCGCTCGAAGTAGAAGCCGGCGGCGACTATGGTCAGCGCGTCAGGCCGGGTGAGGAACGCGACCGGGGCCTGGCCGCCCGGGGCGAAATCATTGCCCGAGTCAACTGGCGACTGATCGAAAGTGGACGAAACTCCCGCGAACGAGCCATCGAGCTGGCCCAAGCCGGGGCGCTGTCCCGTCAAGCGGCCCATGACCTGACCTTTCGTGCCGAGGTGGCCCGCCTGTATGTGACGGCCGCTGCCGACGCCGAGCGGGCAGAGATCCTGGCGTCGGCTGAAACAGATTTTCAGACCCTGAATGAGAGCCTGCGGCGCCGCACGGCTGAAGGCGTAGCACCCACCCGGCTGCAGCTGCGTGCGGAAGAAGATGAGGCACGGCGGGAATCGCATTTGAACGAGGCCAGAGATGCCAAAGCAGCCGGCCAAATCGCGCTCGCGCTTCTCACCGATCGCGACCATGTTCACCCGCACCGCCTGCAGGTTCACTCGCCGCAGCCGGCCGGAGTGATCGACTGGCAGGACAATCCCCTGCTCGCCGAGCTGGATCAGGAGGCACGGCGACAGCAGGCGCAGGCCGAGCAACTGCGCCGCACGGATTTGTGGCATCTGGATTTGAGCACCCAAACCGGGCCGTATTTTTCCGGCGCACTGGATGATGGCCGGAAGCAGGAATATTTTGCCGGCCTGCGCTTTACCTGGAGACCGGATGTGGCCGGTGTCAACCGGGCCCGGGCCACGGCAGAGCAGCGCCGCGCCGAGGCCACTGAAGCCGAACGCGCCAGCCTGAGCGACGAACTTCAGCGTCGCGCTGCCAATCTCGAAGAGCATCTGCAGTGGCTCGATGATCGTCACGCCGAAAGAACCGGCCTGCTTGAGCGCGTCCAGCACCGCGAGCGCGCCGAGCGGCTGCGCTGGCGCGAAGGACTGGGGGACTGGTCGGACTTTTACGCCGCCCGCCAGAACCTGCTGGAGACGCGCCTTGAGGAACTGCAGTGGCGCCGGGATACGGCCATGCAATTGATCGAGTATGCCGAAGTCACCAACCGTCTCGATGACCTTTCAGCCTGGCTGGGGCAGGCGGATTCAGCACCATGAGTTTCAGCGGATGGAGAGATGCCCGGGGCCTGGCCATGCTGCTGAGCGTTCTTGTGCTGGTCGGCTGCGACTCGGAGCCCAGTTCCGCCTCGGCTGCCGCGGAAACACCGACCGTGGCCGTTTTTGAAGTCGAGGCCGTCAATATCGAAACAAGACGGAACTGGCTGGGCACGCTGATGCCGCTGCAGGTGCTGGCGGTCACCGCCCCGGAATCCGGACGCATCAGCGACCTGCTGGTCAGCGACGGTGAGCGAGTTGAGCGTGGGCAGGAACTGGCCTTCATCGACGGGCCCGAATTCGGCGCGCGTCGAGACGTTCTGCGCGCGAGGCGGGCAGCGCTGGCCGAAGATCTGCAGCGCTGGCAGCGGCTGGCCGAAGCCGACGCGGCCGGACCCGGCGAAGTGGAAGCGGCCCGGCTGCGGCTGCTGGAAATCGAGGAGGCACTGGCCGAACTGGAACAGCGTGACGAAGCCGCCCGACTGACCGCGCCGGTCTCCGGCCGGGTCATCGAGCTGGCGGTCCGCGAGGGCTCGAGGACCGAGCGCGGCGAGCTGCTGATGCGCGTCGAGGCCGACGACAGCCTGGGACTGCGCCTGATCCTGCCGGCAGCCGAAATCGATTATCTGGCCGAACCGGAAAAGCTCAGCTTCGGTCCGCATGACCTTGAGGCAGCCACGGTCGTGACCTATCAGCGCGACGGGCTGCCGCGCGGTTTTCTGGCCGCCGATATTCGCCTGCGCGGCGAACTCGCTCAGTGGCCACGCGAACTGACCGTTGGCTACGCCGCCGAGGAAGCGGCCTTGATTGTGCCGTGGACGGCCGTGGCCCGCGACGGTGATCGCCACTGGGTCGCGCGGGTGAGCGGTGAGCCGCCGCAAATCGAGCGAGTCGATGTGGTTACCGGCCGTGGACGCGCCGACGGTATCGAGATCATCGAAGGCCTTGAAAGAAACGACAGGATTGTGCGCCATGAACCACGCGCCTTTGCCGACGGACAGTCCGTCCAGATCGCCGAAAGCGGGCGCGATTGACGGTGAAATCACCGCTTGCCGAAGCCCTGGCCGGGCTGGCCGACAAACGGCTGGCCGTGGCCGCCCTGGTTGCCCTGCTGCTGGTGCTGGCGGCCGTTGAATCCACGCGCATGCCGCTGGAATTACTGCCGGAAGTACGCTATCCGCAGGTCCGGGTCATCAGCGACCTGCCCGGACAAACTTCCGTGGTGATCGAGGAAAGCATCAACGAACCGCTGGAAGCCGCGCTGACCGGCATGGCCGGCCTGGTTCGCATGGAGAGCCGTTCCGGTGACGGCCGCTCTTACCTCGATTTGTTCTTCCAGCCCGGCTACGACATGGAGCGGGCGCTGCGCGATGTCTCGCAGGGGGTTCAGCAGGCCACCGCTGCCATGCCGGACCGCTTTCCCGCGCCACGGATCTTCGAGGTCACCACCGCCGAGGAGCCGGCCCTGCAGTTCGCCTTCGGCTCGCCCGTGCACACGCCGGCGGAGTTGCGCCAGATTTTGCGCTCGCAGGTGATGCCGCAGTTGCGAACCGTGGCCGGCGTGGATTCGATCTTCATCGGCCGGGAAGAGGATCCCGAGTTGCGGGTCGACATTGACCCGATGCAACAGATCGCCAGCGGGGTGTCCCTGGAGGCAGTAGAGCAACTGCTGCTGGAGGCCGTGGAGCCGGCCGCCGCGGGCTTGATCCGCACCCCCGGCTTCGAGGGCGTGGGCGTTCTTGACGAGGCGCGCTGGGACGCCGACGAGCTGATGCAGAGAACCTTGATTGCCGGTGGAGAAAACGGCGAACCCATAACGCTCGGGCACATCGCCACCATCTACCGCGCGCCTTCCGAGACCAGCCTGCGGACCCGTCTGAACGGAGAGTCGGCGGTTCTGGTCACGGTCTACCGCGCGCAGGGCGCCCGAGCCCTGCGGATGGCCCGCGAAGTCCGCGAGGCGGTTGCCGATGCGATGCAGCAACCGGCGCTGAACGAAGTGGAGTCCACGTTGCTGTTCGACGACTCGGTCACCACGCGTGGCGCGGTGCAAAGCGTACTGACGGCCGCCCTTGCCGGCTCCGTGCTGGCGATGGGGCTGGTGTGGCTGGCGCTGGTGCGCGGCCGCCAGATCGGGCTGGTCGGGCTGGTGGTCGTCAGCGGATTGTCGGCCGCCGTGCTTAGCCTGTCGGCCTTCGGTCTGAGCCTGAACCTGCTGACTCTTGCCGGGTTGCTGATCTCGGTCGGGCTGGGCCTGGACTATGCGATTGTCTATTTCGACCGGCTGGAGCGCTTGCAGGGCGAAGTCGACATGCCCGTCGTTCAAGCCATGCGCGACGTTGCCGCCCCGCTGTTTGGCGCACTGCTGACGACCGTGGCGGCCGTCAGCCCGTTCCTGCTGGTCCAGGGACTGGTCGCCGAGCTTTTTCGCCCGCTGATTCTCACCGTCATCTTCAGCTCCGTTTTCGCCTTCCTTGCCGCTGCCATGATCCTGCCGACCTTTGCCACGGCACGCATAGACGCAGTAACCAGCTCTGCCAGCCGGGCCTGGACAGGCCGCACGTGGCGGTTCAGCCAGCGACCCTGGGTGATCTGGCCTGCCGCGGGCCTGCTGCTGTTCGGTTTGGTGTTGCTGGGCCGGGCGGTTCCGTTCGAGGTCCTGCCGTCGGTGGACGACGGTTTCGTCGATGTGCGCATCGTTCATCCGGCCGGCATCTCGGCCGAGGCCATGAACGACATCGCCCGTGAGGCCGAAGGCGCACTGATGGGAGTCGACGGAACCGCCGAACTGTTCACGACCGTCGGCGGCTACTTTCGCGAGGGCCTGCCGGCCTTTCGGCCAGCCACCGCCAACTTCATGGTTCGTGTCGACACCGCTGCCGGTGACCGCCCCTCGGCCGACTGGGCCGACGATGCCCGCGCGGCCATCAGCGAACTCGATATCGTCGGCCTGAGCACGCGCATTGACCTGCCGCGGATCCGGGGCGTGCAGACCCGTCTGTCGGATGCCGATATCGAAGTGATTCTGACCCACCGTGACGGCGACCTGCTGCAGTTGATCGACGTGGAAAGCCAGGTGGAGCAGGCGCTGGAACAGGTAGACGGCCTGACCGACGTGGAACGGCTGCGTAGCGGCGTGAGCCCGCGCTGGCAGATCGTGCCGGACCATGCCGCACTCAGCCACTACGGCGTGCGCAATGACGATCTGCGCCGCACGGTGAACTACACCATGGAAGGCACAGTGCTGGCCGAGCGCATGGAGCGCGGCGATCCGCTGTCGCTCAGGGTGCGCTACGGCCGCGATCGTGCCGGCGGGCCGCAGCACTTCGAACAAATTGTCCTGCCCGCAGCCAGCGGCACGGCCTGGATTCACCTGGCCGATGTCGCCGAATTTCGACTGATTGAGGAACCGACCCACATCGAGCGCCGGGAAAACCAGCGAGTCGTGCGCATCGGCGCGCAGCTGGACGGTGAAGGCGCTGGGCCGGCGGCGACCGCCGACGCTGTCCAGTCAGCCCTGCGCGATCTGGCGCTGCCTGATTCGGTGAGCTGGTGGCTGGAAGGCGAAATCGAATCTCTGGAAGAGACCCGGCAGACCTTCGGTCTGGCCCTGGCCCTGGCCCTGTTCGTGGTGCTGATCATTCTGATCGTCCAGTACGGCGCGCTGACCTGGGCCCTGGCAGCCTGGCTGAGCATTCCCCTGTGCGCGCTGGGTGCGATCTCACTGTTGTGGCTGATTGGCCGGCCTCTGGACGCCATGGTGCTGGCCGGCATGCTGATTTCGGTCGGCATCGTGGCCAACAGCATGATCCTGGTGTTGTCCGAGGCGCGCTGGCGCCTGCACGATTCGGACAAATCACTTGAGGAAGCACTTGCCGAGGCCAGCCGCAGCCGCCTGCGGCCCATCACCCTGACCGTGACCAGTACCGTGCTGGGCATGAGCCCGCTGCTGTTCGGAGGCAGCGAAGTATTCGGGTTGCTGCAGCCCCTGGCCATTGCGCTGACCGGGACATTGCTGCTGTCCATCCCGGTCGCATGCCTGATGCTGCCCGGACTGCTGCGCAGCCTGGCCGGCCGCACTTTCCGGCAATCGATGTGACCCAAAGCCAATCAAGCTGCTTGCATGTAAACGGCGCCCCGCCAGTCTAGCTGCGCATCAGCCGAGTTCAGTTCGGGTTCTCGAAGGACAGGATCCAGTTTCTTTCCGCAGCTGTCTGCAGGTCCTGCTGGGTAAGGTCATCGGCACCTGCCGCACCCGAGATGTAAATCGTCACCGGTGCGGTTCTGCCGGGCAAGGATTCAATCAGGGCCATGATGGCGTCTCTGTCCATGGCCGAATTCTGAATCGAAAAATCCTTATAGCTGGGCCACTCGGGAAGTTGCAAAGACTCCAGTCCCGACACATCGAGAATCAGATCATTGAAGCCATCCTGAAAATCCGGGGCGCGAAGAACCACCTCTCGAGGCGTGGAGCCGGAGAAGAGGCCATTCAGACTTTCCCAACCCGGCGTATCCAAAACTGCCGTCTCCAGCTTCTCGCATGAGGCAAAAGCGAAGTTCAGCGAACCTTCCGGGATGCCGTCGGGGTGTCTCCGGATGGTACCTTCAAAGCGCTCTATGGCGCTTTCCCTGAACAGACCGAAGCCTGAACCGATCGTTATGTCGAGATCCTCCACAACCCTGATTCCGGAATTGCGGTAAAAGGCACGCTGCATATTCGCCGCCGAGTTGAAGTCGAGATTGTCAATAACCTCCAGACCAGAATCAGCGCCGGTCTGCGCGATGCCCAGTTCATGCGTATGGCCTGCGGCAAATAGCGCCAAAGCACGCGCTTGCACATTGTCGTGCGATCCGTAAGGCACCCAGTCAGAATCACTGAACGGTTCTCCCGCCCGGCTGAAATCGTATCCATCCGGTATCCGTCTGACCAGCGGCAAGTCGGCAAACATGGCCTCGAAGACGCGTCCCTCCGAGGTATCGAGCTGCGGAAGATCTTCGGTTCTCAGTTTTCTCGCGTTGCGGAAGAACCGATAGAAAAACTCTCCCTTGCTGGTGTCGTAATGAGGAATCGGACCCTCAAGCGCAGTGGCGCTGCGAAAGAAGTTGTGGAAATTGCGCGCTGAACCGGTATCGAGGAAGGGGGCGCGCTTGAGTTTCGCGCCGTAGAACATTCTGTCCAGGAGCAGCGCCGAAGAAGTATCGTATGCGGGGTGATAGTCCGAGCCACTGAACTGGAATGATCGTTGCCAACGAAGCACGTTCGGCGTGACCGGCGGAAACTTCAGTGCGTCTCCCACAATCTGAAGATTCCTGGCTTGCGAAAGAAAGCTCCT
>CAZUTZ010000013.1:0-17715 GCA_964623655.1 uncultured Wenzhouxiangella sp. | reverse complement strand
CGAACATCTCCTCCGGGCTGAAATCCTTGAACCGCGACCAGCGCAGCCGATCCTGGCCCTCGGAGAAGACCGGATCGTCGATCGCCCCGCCCAGCCGCGCCGCCTTGCGCTCGCGCAAGGTATGCAGTTCGTCCAGGCGCTTGATGAAGAGCAGGTAGGTCAGCTGCTCAATGACGGACAGCGGATTGGAGATCCCTCCGGACCACATCGTGTTCCAGATGCGGTCAACCCGGGACTTGAGTTCGCCGGTGATCATGCGGCTGATTTTCCCCAAAAAATGCCGAATCGCCTGGAAGTGTATCAAGGGCGGCTACACCTGGTCTGCCCCCGGGGCTCCTCTACCCAGCGCATTCGGACCGGGCCTCGCATGGGCGAATCAAGCCGGCTGTGGTAAATATTGTGGCAAGCGCATTTCCCCGGCGGCTGCTTCTAGCAGGTGAGGCGCCTTAATGGAGCCGCGGTGACTGGCCTTCTGGGTCGATATCTGCCAGCCAGAAAAGACCGGCGGGACTGTCTGAATATTGGCGGATTCGAAATCCGAATCTGGCTGGAGATCTACTGGAAGCAGGGTGTTGCAGCAAAGCAAGGATGGGATAGATATGGAAGCGCCGCGGGGGATTATGCAAATCTTTAAGCGAGGGCCAAAAAGGTGAATCCAAAAACGCCGGAAAACCAGGGCAAGAAACGACGTAAAACGAAAACCAAAGCCAGAGCCAAAGCCAAAACTAAGGCCAAAGCCGTCTCCGGCGATGAAACGAGAGTCGCTGGAAATCCGGTTGCGTCGAAATGGAAGGATGCAGCTGCGGCTGGGACTCAAGCTCTTAGTGAACTAGGCGACGCCGCCTCAGCAACTGAAGATTACCTCAAACGATTGTGGCGGCAGTGGCTTGAGGGGAAGCGCGGTAAGACTAGTCTTCTATTTGCGGACGATCTCGACGCGGTCCGTGCATCGCAGAACCCGCTGATGACGATGGAAACGCGTCACGCCCTCACACATCACCCAAGGGATGATTTACCTGGCAGCGAGCGCTGGAGTTTTTCAGAACGCGGACGAGATTTCACGATTTACCAGAGATTTGATGGACCATGATCAGGCTGCAGTCCAGCAGTGGTTGCGAAGAGTTTTCAACCCTGACCAGGCAAGAGAAATATCCGTCTGGATGGATACGGCTCCAGGTGCTGAATATGCGGGTGGTTGGGCCCACAGGTTGATTCATGGTCATGACTTCGCGGCAATGACTGAAGTGATGCAGGAATATGGGCTTGTCGGTGCAGCGGAGTGGGCCAATCATGTGTGGCTTCGGGGCTTTTGGACTCCACACGGGGTTCCCTATCTTCCCGCCGGAAGCGGCACGGTTTACGAGTGGTTGATGGATGCGGGTTTGTCCTCATCCACAGCCATGGGGTTGTTGACCATAAACGCAGCTGAGGCAGCAAGTGGATTGCTGCTCTACATGTCCGCAATGCGGGTGGGACGAGCCGGATTCGCACTTGGAAGAGTTCGGAAATACCGAAACGAGCTTGACCAAGTCATTCAACTTGTTGAGGAAGGCAGTGAGGTGGAAGCCGTTTGGTTAGTTGGGCAAATCGAGGCCTTTTCCGAACGGAAAGGTGTCTCCCATCTTCGATTGCACCTGGCTACATTCTGTCTTGAGATGGCCCTATCAGGCCAGTCGAAAATACCCGCAGCCCTGTTCGACGTCAATTACTTTGTCCGGTCGATTTCGACGTTTCTGCAATCCATTAGCTGGAGTAGGCGCTCAGCCGTCAGGCTACTCCCTCGCAGAAAAAACGGCCTGAACGTCGACTGGATTGCCGATTAAGTTTTCTTATCTCCCAGGGTGAGGCAGTAGATTAGCCAGTGCCTGTGGTTCTGCGCTCGTTTTAAGGCCCTTGGGTGAGCGGCTTGATCTCGGTCTGGCGCTGCCGTCGCAGGCCAGTCGTTCGTCAACTCCAGATTCCGACGGGTGCCTAGTTGTTTTGCTGCACCAGTTCCACCAAAAGGTGTCCGCCTCCCGCATGGCGCTCGTAACTTATTGATTAATATGAGCGTGCGGACGCGTTATGCTTTATTTCCACCATAAAGTGTCCGAATTGGACACTTTATGGTTTGGGACCTAGGAAACGCTATAAAATCAATAAGATGGTGGGCCCTGCAGGACTTGAACCTGCGACCTACCGATTATGAGTCGGCTGCTCTAACCAACTGAGCTAAGGGCCCGGAACTTTATTGCTGATTGGAGGTGCCACTTTCGTTTTGCTCAACCTCGGCAATCGGTTTCGCGGTGAGTCCTTTTGCCTCAATCTCTTCTTTTTTGCGTTTCTGGATGTAGGCCAGATTCCGTTTATAGGTTTCCGCCACCCGATCCACGCCGCCCGGCGCCAGGAAGCCTTCATTGCCTGCGGCGGTGAAAGTGGCGTAGACGCCCGACGCGCCCATCATCGCGGCTGACACCAGTTTCATGTCAAAACCTTTTTCGTTGACCAGCGTGTTGGCCAGCTGGATGAATTCGCCGACGGCCTGGTTGTGGGCGTCGATCTGCTGCTGCTTCTTGCTCATTCGCTTTCCTTGAAAAAGTGTGCTGGCGCAGCCTTGTCGCGCCACAGCCTGAATAATTTAGCCGATAAGCGTAGCACGTACTGCCCAGAAACTGCGCAGACGCCTTGCTGATGACGGCAGTCGCCTACTGGTCAGCAGGAATTTGGCAGGTCTATAATCCGGAGGGATGAGTTCGCAATCGCGCGAAAATTCGACAGACACGCACACCATGCTGCTGAACTCGGCCGACGGCAGCCGGCGGGGTGAGGCGGCGAGCCTGGTGGTCATTCGTGGCCAGCAGCTGGGCCGATGCATCGATCTGGGCGCCGGAGCGGTTTTGATTGGCCGCGGCCCCGACTGTGATGTCCGCATTGCCGAACGCAGCGTCTCGCGGGCCCATTGCCGAGTCTTCCACCAGGAATCCGGCTACTGGGTCGAGGATCTGGGTTCGACGAATCACAGTTTCGTCAATGACGAGGAAATCCAGTGCCGACTGTTGGGCGACGGTGATCAGTTGCGCGTCGGGAAGACGGTCTTCAAGTTCCTGGATGCCGGCAACCCGGAATCCGGCTTTCTGGCCAAGCTGCACGATCGAGCGGTAAGAGACGGCTTGACCGGCCTGTATAACCGTCGCCATGCCACAGCCGTTCTGGTCGAGGAGTTCGAGCGCAGTCAGCGCCTGACCGATGCGCGCCTGGTGGTGGCGATCATTGATGTCGACTGGTTCAAGCAGATCAATGATCGGATCGGCCATTTGGCCGGCGACGCCGTGCTGCGTCAGCTCGCGGACGTCTTGAGTAACGCCCTGCGCGCCGGGGATACGCTGGCCCGGATCGGCGGTGAGGAATTTGTGCTCATCATGCCCGACACGTCCCTCGAAGAGGCCCACCAGGCCTGTGAGCGACTGCGTCGACAGGTCGCCGTTCACGAGTTTCTGAGCGACAGCGGCGAGCCAATCGAGGTGACGGTCAGCATCGGACTGGCCGAGGCCGGCCCTGATATGGATGATCACCAGAAGCTGATCGGTGAGGCCGATCAGCATCTATACGATGCCAAGACCGCTGGACGGAACAGCGTGCGGTCGCGCGTGGGGTGAGATCTAATTGTCTCGGCGACGAATGCCGATGGCCGACACCGGCACGCTGACTTCCTCGCCGCTTGCACCGCGAATCGGCTGTCCGGGTTCCGGCGCCCAGGCCGAGGCCGACACGATTTCCCAGGTGGCGCGACAGCCGTCGTTTTCAACCGGCCCGGCGGCGTATCGCTTGAGCGCGTTCGCGTGCCTGGACAGGCCCGCCGAGCGTGCCGGCAACAGGGCGCTGCCGCGGAGTTCGTTCAAAAGCGCCGCGCGGTCAGGGTGGACGGTGGTGATCCAATCGGTGTCCAGCACCGGTTCGGTGAAACCGGCCTGGACCAGCAGGGCGCCGAAGCGCTGCACGTCGGGCAAGACGAGGCCGGGAACGGGCAGCGCCGGGCGCTGCTCGGCCAGGGTATCCGGCCCGAACACCGAAACCAGCGCCAGACCGCCGGGACGCAGCACGCGGCGCCAGCTGTGCAGGGCGGCCGGCATGTCGCTCATCCAGCTCAGGCTCAAGTTGGCGTAGACCAGGTCGACGCTGTCTGCCGCCAGCGGCAGCAGCCCGCCGTCGGCGCGCAACAATTCGAAGTCTCTGCGCCACCAGCGCCGGCGCGCCTTGCCCCGCGCCAGCATGCCGCGGCTGCGGTCAATTCCGATGATGCGGGCTTTCGGGAAGCGCTGATGCAGGGCCTGACACTGACGAGCGTCGGCGCAGCCGACATCCAGGATTCGCGCCGGTTCGAAGCGCAGCCCCGCCAGCCGGTCCAGCAGTCGTTCAGCGACCTCGGTTTGAATCGCGGCATGCTGTTCGTAGGCGTTGGCGCGGCGATCAAAAAAGCGGCTGGAAACCTGGACGGGGCGGGTCATTCGGCTTGGCGGATCTTGAAAGACTGAACAAAGCGCAAGCATAGCGCCCCGGCCTGGCCAAAAGGTCAAGTCGGTGCCGGGTACACTAGCCATCAGAGTGCTGGAGGGTGATGGATGAGGGATGATCCGGGCGGGCTTGCGCTTTTCAGTTCCTGGGCCGACCGGCTGAGGCGGACCCTATTCCCGCCGGTCTGCCTCGTGTGCGGCCAGGACGGGCGCGCGGAACTCGACTGTTGCGCGGGCTGCGAGCCCGAGTTGCCCTTGCTCCCGGCCCAGTGCGCGCGCTGCGGCATCGAGATGGATTTTGCGGTCGAGCTGTGCGGGCGCTGCGCCATGGCCTTGCCCGCTTTTCACAGCACCTGGCCCGGGTTTGCCTATTCGGGCGTGATCGAGCGTTTGATCCAGCGCTTCAAGTTCCACGGCGATCTGGCGGCCGGCCGTCTGCTGGCCGATTTGCTGGCCCGCCGTCTGGTTGAGTTGCAGGCGCCGAGGCCGCAGCTGGTCGTGCCGGTGCCGCTGCATGCGCGCCGAAGCCTGCGGCGCGGGTTCAATCAGTCGGCCCTGATCAGCCGCGATCTGTCGCGCTGGTTTGGCGGCTTGCCCTGGCTTGAGGCGCTGCGTCGCAGTCGTCCTACTGCCGCTCAGTCTGATTTGCCGGCTGATCGCCGCAGCGGCAATGTCCGCGGTGCGTTCGAGCTGAAGTGTCTGCCGCCGGGCGTGGCGCATGTGGCGCTGGTCGATGATGTGATGACCACCGGGTCGACGCTCAACGAGTGCGCGCGCGTCCTGCTGCGGGCCGGGGTGGTGCGCATCGATGTGTGGGTGGTTGCCCGCGCCTGAAGCGCTGGCGAGACTCAGCGCAGCGCGAATGACAGGGCGATGCCGAGAAAGATCACCAGGCCCACCCAGTGATTGCTCAAAAACGACTGGAAGCAGATCTCGGGCCGGCGTTCGCGGATGCGCCAAAGCTGAATCTGGAACAGCAAAAACACCAGGACCACGGCCGTGAACCAGGCCGGCGTCGGCAGATAAATCAGCCCGACCAGCACCAGCAGGGCCAGCATCAGCCCCATCAAGCCGGCAATCACGGGCACATCGAAACGACCGAAGGCAATGGCCGTGGATTTCACGCCGACTTTCAGATCGTCTTCGCGGTCGGCCATGGCGTACTGGGTGTCGTAAATCACCGTCCAGATCAGGTTGATGGCGAACAGCCACCAGGCCAGGCTGGGAACAGTCTCGGTCTCGGCGGCAAAGGCCATCAGAATGGCCCAGCTGAAGGCGGTGCCCAGACCGATCTGCGGGAAATGGGTAAAGCGTTTGAGAAAAGGATAGGCGCCGGCCAGCAGCGCGCCACCGATGGCCAGCAACACCGTCAGGCGATTGGTCATGAGCACCAGGCCGAGCGCGATCAGCAGCAGCACGCCGAACAGCATCAGGGCCTGGCGCGGGCTGATCTCGCCGGTCGCCAGGGGTCGGGTGCGGGTCCGGCTGACGCGCGGGTCGAGGTTGCGGTCGGCGTAATCGTTGATGACGCAGCCGGCCGCGCGCATGATCACCACGCCGAGGGTGAAGATGACCAGGTTCCTGATTTGCGGGACGCCGCCGGCGGCCATCCACAAACCCCACCAGGTCGGCCACAGCAGCAAGGCCAGGCCAATCGGCCGGTCGAAGCGCATCAGCCGCAGCCAGGGCCCCAGCGGCCCGGCAAATATCGATGCCTGCGACCTAATGTCCACTCGCACCCTCCTCCCGGCACGGCGCGCCGACCGGGTCGATCCTGAACCCTGAACCCTGCACTCCGAACCCGGCCTTCTCAATCATCCCAGCACGGAATGGGTCGATGTTGTGCCCCGGGCGAGGCTTCAAGGATGAACTGCCAGGCCGAATCGCCGTTGCCCTCGCGGCGGTAGTCGACCCAGAACTGCGGCACTGATTCGCGCCGGGTTTCCAGTTCGGCGTTAAATCCGCGTGCCTGCATCTGGCGCTGTCGCCCGCGAGCGTTGTCAATGTCTTCATACAGGCCGACCGACACCAGATTTTCCATTTCACCGCGAGTCATGACGAAGAAATCTTCCATACCGGCTTCAGCCAATTCACGGGTCGCGGCCAGCGCGTCCGAGCGGCTGCCGACCGGCAGATAGACCCACCAGCCCAGATCGCGAGTCAGGCTGGTTTGTCGTCCGCGCACCTGCGCTGCATCGGCGCGGAGCCGGTCCTGGGCCCGCTGCTGGGCAAGCAGGGAATTCAGGGGGCCGATCGTAAAACACTCAATGGTCTCGACTTCCGCCGGTGGTCTCTCGTGCAGCAACACCAGCCGAGGCACCCGCGGATCCGGCGGCGGGATCTCTTCTTCGGCTGCCGCGTTGCGTTCGCCGGTGCGCAGATGCACGACTGCGAGCACCATATTGGCCACGACCAACACCGCGACCAGCCAACGCCAGACCGAAGCGCTCACGGGTAGCCCATCCCGGTCCGGCACGACGTGTCCAGCTTGAACCGCGCGGCGCGAAAATCAGGTGGAGTCTTCATGGGTTGAGAGGATAACCCGCGCGCCGTTGTGGCGCGGGTCAACCGGCTTACCTGATCAACCCGAATGCACCGGTTTCAGGCTGATTTCACCGACATTGAACGGCTTGATACCGTCGGCGGTGGCCAGCAACAAGGCGCCTGTTGCATCAACGCCCATGCCGCGGCCTTCGATGCGGGCGCTGCCTACCGAGCGCAGGTGTCTTCCGCGCAAGACGTCATAGCGGTCCCAGCGCGAGCGCAAAGCTTCGAATCCGGTTTGTTCAAAGTCCTCCAGGTAGCGCTGGAGCGCCCGGACGACCAATGCGGCCAGCCGGTTGCGGTCGCTTTCGCCGCCGGCCAGTACCAGATCGGTCCAGGGCTGCTCCGGGCCTGACGAACCGCCCAGGTCGACATTGATGCCGATGCCGATTACGGCCAGGCAACGCTGCCTGTCGAGCGGTTTCAAATCGATCAGGCATCCGCCCAGTTTTTTGCCGCCGACCTGCAGATCATTGGGCCATTTCAGGCCGACCCGGACCGGTGAGTGCTCGGTCACCGCGTCGGCGGCGGCGAGTCCGGCAACCAGCGACAGCGCAGTCAGGTCGGCGGCCGGACGCGCCAATTCTCGGGCCATGGAAAGATACAGGCCGCCGCCGGGCGGCGAAAGCCAGCGGCGCCCGTGGCGGCCGCGGCCGGCGCTCTGGTGCTCGGCCAGCAAAACGCTCAAGGTCTCTCCGGCTTCGCGGCGCTCGGCCAGTCGGGTGTTGGTGGACCCGACGCTGGCTTCAACGGCGACCTCGAGCTCCGGCTGATCCAGCCAGCGCCGGATGACGTCGGCGTCCAGTCCGTGATTTTTAATGCCGACGCTTGAGAATCCGCGCCTTGTCAAAGCGATTCTCCGAGCCTTCGCGCAAGCGCAACAGGTTGCCGCGATGGGTGTAGATCAACAACACGGCCAGACCGATGGCCAGCCAGCCCAGCGGGGCAGGTAATGGGTCTGGGCCGAGCAGCCACATCAGCGGCACCAGGCTCAAGGCGGACAGCACGGTGGCCAGGCCGACGTAGCCGGTGCCGAGAATGATGATGACCCAAACCAGAAACATCGGCAAAACGCACCACGGCGCCAGCACCGCAACAACGCCGACCGCCGTGCCGGCACCCTTGCCGCCGCTGAAGTTGAAATACAGCGGCCAGATATGGCCGACCACGGCGGCAAATCCGGCCAGCACCCCGAGCAGCAGCTGCAGTTCCGAACCCAGCGGCAATAGCATGGTGATCAGCCAGGGCAGGACCGCTGCGGCGACCGCGCCCTTGCCCAGATCAATGACGATCACTGCCAGGGCAAAGCGCCAGCCGGCCGCTCGCAGGGCGTTGGTGCCGCCGGCATTGCCCGAACCCACGGCGCGAATATCCACTCCCCGGAATCGGCCCAGCACCAGGCTGCCGGAAATAGAGCCGAGCAGATAGCCGCCTGCCACGGCGATGGCCAGCGCCAGCCAGATCATGCCGACCGGTTTTCAGGCGGCGTCCAGGGTTGAATGCCGCACATCAGGGCGCCGGGACCGGCGTGGCAGCCGATGGCCGGGCTGGCGTCTTCAATCCAGCAGCCATCGATCTGCGAGTGGCTTGAAAGCAGCTGATCGCGCAAGCGCCGGGCGTCGTCCAGGGCGTCGGTGTGGCTGATGATGACGCGGTAGGTCTGGTCGGGCTGCATGCGTTTGAGCACAAAGCGGGAAAATCGGGACACTTCGTCGCCGCGGCCGGACAGCACGCCTTTCGGTCCGAGCTTGCCTGCCGGGGTGTTGGCCAGGACGAGGTTCAACCGGAGTCGACGCGACAGGGTTTCGAGCCAGGGCTTGATGCGTCCGCCACGCACGCCCCAGGACAGATCGCGCACCAGCACGTAGGTGTCGCACTGCGCGCGG
The DNA here is from genome assembly GCA_964623655.1 of uncultured Wenzhouxiangella sp. Classification (GTDB taxonomy): domain Bacteria; phylum Pseudomonadota; class Gammaproteobacteria; order Xanthomonadales; family Wenzhouxiangellaceae; genus Wenzhouxiangella. The sequence continues at coordinate 8,795 of CAZUTZ010000013.1, read as the reverse complement.
ATGTCTTCCAGGCGGCTGACAATGGCCTGGCGATCCCAGCCGCTTGCTGCGGCTTCGGCCGCCCACAAGACCATCAGGCCCTGGCCGGTCGCGCCGTTGAGGGTGTCGAAAACGCTGATCCGCTCGCTCTCGCCGCGCTCTGCGGCGGTCCTGGCGGCCTGAAAGGTGCCGCTGACGTTGCTGGAGATCTGCAGCGCAATGACATCCAGTCCGTGCGAGGTCAGCAAGTCGAACTGACGGCGAAAATCGCCCGGCGGGGGCTGGGATGTCTTGGGGGCTTCCGGGCTTTCGGCCAGGCGCTGGTAGAACTCCTGCGGCGTGATGCCGACCTTGTCGAGGAATTCTTCTTCGCCGAAATTCAGCCGCACCGGCACCACGTTGATACCCAGACGCTCCATTTCCTCGGTCGGCACGTCGGCCGCCGAGTCGGTGACGATGGCCACGCGCCCCTGCTGGTTCATCAGCCCGTGCTGGCGGGTCATGTCTTCGGCCTTTTGCTGGCCGATTTCGCCGTAGCCGGCGCAGATTCTGAAGACCTCGTTCGGCGCGTCGGTGTGGATATGCACGCGCGCGCGTCGCGCGCCGCCGGCGACCACCAGCGAGCTGGCGTCCAGGGCTTCGAGTTTCTGGCGCAGCCCCGAAATGTCGAGTTCGTCGCTGCGCACCAGACATTCGGTGCAGTAGCGATGCTCCTCGGGCCCGTCGGCATGAGCTCCGGCATGGTCGACGCGGTCGTTGACCTCGGCCCGGGCAAATTCGGGCATCTTGCCGCTGCGCATGTAGCGCCAGATGCCTTCCAGCAGGTCGACGAAACCCTGGCCGCCGGCATCGACCACGCCGGCCTCGCGCAGCACGGCCAGTTTTTCCGGTGTTCTGGCCAGTGAGACGCGGGCCCGCTTGAGGCCTTTTTCGAACAGCGCGCGGATATCGTCGATACCGTCCTGCGTGGTTCGGGCCAGTTCGTCGGCGAAGTCTTCCAGCACGGTCGGCAGAGTGCCGGGCACCGGGTTGGACATCGCACCCCATGCCGACTTGGCGGCGCGCTGGGAGACGATGGCCAGGCCGCGACCGTCCAGCACCTGGAATTCTCTGGCTGATTCGCTCAAGCCCTGAAAATACTGCGCCATGATGGCGCCGGAGTTACCGCGGGCGCCGTCCAGGGCGGCGTCGGCAATATCTTCCAGCAGCTCGGGCAGACTGCGCTTGCGCCGTCGCTCGAGCACCTCGCGCACGCTGACCAGGGTAAAAGCCAGGTTGGTGCCGGTATCGCCGTCCGGCACCGGAAAAACGTTGATCTTGTTGATGTAGTCCCGGCGATTCAGGACATTGGCAATGCCGGCCAGCAGCGCCTGCTCCAGCCGCGTCGCATCGACATGAGTGATGGCCAGGCTGGCGCTAGACATCGAGCAGGTCTCTTACCTGCGAAGCGGTAAACGGCCAGGACAATTTCTCGCCGGTTTCCTCGTTCATCAGAACGGGGATCTGGTCGCCATAGCGCTCCAGCAGCTCCAGGTCGTCGTCGATCATGACCTTCTTGACGGTGGACCTGAAACCGCCCTCGGCCAGCAGATGCTCGGCCTTGCTGCATAAAGAACAGTCGGTTCGGCTGTAGAGGATCAGACTCATGGCTGGTCGGTCTGGATTGCGGACTGCCAAGTATTCCAGCGTCGTGGGCCAGTGTCCAGTGCCCGATTTTCCCGTGCAGCGCACAATCATTCGCGGTGCTGAATCCGGCCTGACTCAAGCCGCTCGCGCCAACCAAAATAGCTGATCTCTCTCAGGAACCTCGGCTGATGCTGCCGCGTCCAAGTGCGTCGTATTGAGTACACTCTGTGGCCATGGCTGTCAGCATTTTCGATCTGTTCAAAATCGGCATCGGGCCGTCGAGCTCGCATACCGTGGGCCCCATGCGTGCCGCTGCGGTTTTTGTTCAGCGCCTGCATGAGCGGAACGTTCTGGAGCAGGTGGCCCGGGTTCGGGTCGAGTTGTTCGGATCGCTGGGTCATACCGGGCGCGGCCACGGCACGGACCGCGCGGTGCTGATGGGACTGGAGGGCGAGTTGCCCGACCAGGTCGATCCCGACGCGATCGGACCGCGGGTCAGCGAAATCGAGTCCAGCGGCCGAATTCGGCTGGCCGGTCGTCACCAGGCCGCGATGAATCTGCGCCACGACCTGGTTTTTCACAAGCGCCAGACCCTGCCGCATCATTCCAACGGTATGCGCTTTACCGCACTGGATGAGTCGGGCGAGACATTGCTCAGCCGCGAGTATTACTCGGTCGGCGGCGGCTTCGTGGTCAATGCGGATGAAGCCGCCTCCGACCGGATCGTCGCCGACACCACGCGGCTGCGTTATTCGTTCAATACCGGCGATGAGCTGCTGGCCATTTGCGACGAAGATGGCCTGCGCATCAGTGATGTGATGATGGCCAACGAGCAGGCCTGGCGAACTGAACAAGAAGTCCGCGCTGGTTTGCTCGAGTTGTGGCAAGCCATGCAGGACTGTGTCTCGCGCGGACTGGAGCAAACCGGTCATCTACCCGGTGGGCTTAAAGTGGCCCGGCGCGCCCCCACACTCTATCGCAAGCTCAAACACCGCGAGCGCCAGGACAACCTTGACCAGCTCGACTGGATCAATCTCTACGCCCTGGCCGTCAACGAGGAAAACGCCGCCGGCGGGCGCGTGGTCACCGCGCCGACCAACGGAGCAGCCGGCATCATTCCGGCCGTGCTGCACTACTATCGCCGCTTTGTGCCCGGCGCCTGCGAGGACGGGGTGATCGAATTTCTGCTCACCGCCGGCGCGATCGGCATTCTTTACAAGGAAAACGCATCCATTTCCGGTGCCGAGGTCGGCTGCCAGGGCGAAGTCGGCGTGGCCTGCTCCATGGCTGCAGGGGGCTTGACCGCCGCACTGGGCGGCAACATGGGTCAGGTCGAAAACGCCGCCGAAATCGGCATGGAGCACAATCTGGGCCTGACCTGTGATCCGGTTGCCGGTCTGGTCCAGATCCCCTGCATCGAGCGCAACGCCATGGGCTCGGTCAAGGCCGTCAACGCCACCCGCATGGCCATGGCCGGCGACGGCAAGCACCGGGTCAGCCTGGACAAGGTCATCAAGACCATGCGCGACACCGGGCGCGACATGAAGACCAAGTACAAGGAGACCTCGCGCGGGGGACTGGCGGTCAACGTTATCGAATGTTGAATCTGGGCAAGGGTTCGGGTTTCAGGGTTCAGGGTTCAGGCAGACTGGCGGTCGGGCTGCTGCTTGGCGTGTTCGTCGCCTTTTGTGGCGAGGCGCTGGGGCAGACGATTTATATCTGGACCGACGAGGACGGGATCACCCACTTCACTGATCGTGAGCCGCAGACCGATCGGGAAGTCACCGTACAGAAAGCCATTGCCGAGCCTGAACAGGCGCTGGTGGTTCACCAGACCGGGCCGGATCATGAACCCGTCTGGTGGTTCCGCAATCGCCTGTCGGGGCCGCTAGCCGTGCGGGTCAGTCTGGCCGAATCCGAAAACGTCGTGACCGAGCCGGAGCTGCCGGCCACGTTCATCCTGCCGGCCAACGCCGAGCGCGAGCTGGTCACGATTGGCCCGCTGGATCCGCGACAGTCCTGGCGCTACCGTTTTCAAACCGCGGCCGTGCCGGGCAGCCCGGAGGCCCGTCATCAACCCGAGCGGCCCTATCGTCCGCCTTTCGCGCCGGGCGAGGAATTCACCATCGGCCAGGCCTGGGGCGGTGTCTTCAGCCACACCGAGCCGCATGCCTATCACGCCGTCGATATCGCCATGCCGATCGGCACACCCATCCATGCCGCGCGCGGCGGGGTGGTGATGGACAAGGCGCGCTGGTTTCACCGCTCCGGCCTGGACCGCGACCGTTATGGCCCGCGCGCCAACTTCATCCGCATCCTGCACGACGACGGCAGCATGGCCGTCTACGCCCACCTGGACTATGCCGGTGTGCGCGTGCAGCCCGGTCAGCGTGTCGAGCGCGGCCATTACATCGGTCGTTCCGGCAACACCGGCTTTTCCTCCGGCCCGCATCTGCACTTTGTCATCCAGGAAAATCGCGGCATGCAGCTGGTGTCGGTGCCGTTTGAATTCGAAGGTTCTAACGGCGCGCCCGTGCGGCCGCGCGAGCGGATGCGCCTGAGGGCGGACTGAAGCCCAATTCACCAACCGGCAAATGGCGGGCAGCTGAACCAACCGTGGCCGAATGGGTCTTGCTGAAGACTGATTGACGCCATCGGTAGAGAATTCCGGCTGTGAAGCTCGCTCATCTGAAAGAAACGCTCCGAACCAAGCTGGGTCATACCCGGCTTTGGACCCTGTGCCTGGCGGTGGTGGTGCCGCTATCGGGAATTTTTGGCTTGCTCGGCTATTGGCCGATGGCCGTGGTGCTGGTTTTATCGCTGCTGCCGCTTTGCCTGCTGCACGGGCGCAGGACGGTTAAAGACCTGCACGAAGACGGCAACGCCTACAAGGGCATCCGCGCGCTGGCGCACCCGCTCGTGCCGTTCATTCTGTTGATGCCGGTCTGGCTGTTGATGTTTGACTGACGCCCTTTGCGGCTTCGGCTTAAGTTTCGCGACCGAAGCTGATCGAGGCCCACGCGGCCTGCGCGCTCCTGCGTAACCACACGGTCAGCAGGGCGACGGCGGCGAGGGCGACGACCAGGGCGGTCGGGCTGGTCGCTTGAGCGCCGCCTTCCTCCATGAAGTAAATCCACGCGATAAGCAGCACAGGGAAATAGGCGACCATCATGACCACCATTCGGGTGTTGGCGTTCGGCTCTCGCATGATCCATAACGCGGCGTAAATGCCGACGGCAATCAAGCCGGCGAGAAAAGCCATCGCCGTGCCCCACAGCTCCATGTTGAACTCGCCGGCCCAGAGACCGGCCAGCAGCAGCACCGGAACCAGCAAAAGAACCAGGACAAGGCAGGCCCGCCAGGCGCTGCGTTCTGCGTGCAGGAACAGCCGGCGGCGGCTCCATCCCGGCAGCACGGCCAGTGGGCGCAGGCCTTGTCGGCCCGGTCCCAGCAGCAGCGCCAGCATATTGAATATTCCGGCGCCGACGATGAGCGTGAGGAACCCCGCTACGACAGGGAGTTGCTCTGCCCTTGTATCGGTGGATGTTTCGCTCGCTACATAACTCCAATAAAGACCCATCAGAACGCCAACGACCAGTAGTCGGGCGATCATTTGCCACGGATTGATCAAATGGCCCGTGCGCCAGGGCTGGCGTCCGCGCCATTTTTCATTTGTCTTACCTGCCGTGCCTGGCCAGTCGTCTTCGCCGACGAATCGCTGGCTGCTTAACCAACCCGTTCGAAACATGACCAGCCCCAGCGCGAGCCATAAGCCCGCCAACCAGGGCGACCAGGTGCTGGACCAGAAATCCGCCAGGGCCAGGCCGGTGGTCGTGACCCATATGACCGCGCCCCACACGGCAAGTAGAAAGAGAATCCAGATCGATGGGATGCTCAACCCTGCGCCCAGCCCGATTGCGGCGGCCGTCACCAGGGCCAGCAGGGTCTCACTGTGCCATCCGTCCAGCGCAGCCAGAAGGACGGCCAGGCTGAACAGGAGACCGCCGGCGGCCAGCAGGGATTGAGCCTGAAATCCGGGCAGGACTCGAACCAGGGCTCGGCTTCGACAGTGCTTCAGGTTGATGCCCAGCGCGCCGCCAATGATCAGCAGGGCGCAGCCGCCGGCCGAAGCTGCAAGGCTGAGTTCAGTCCTTGGATCCCAGGAGGCAAGCCATGCCCAGATCAGCACGAACGGCCAGAAGTACCACCATGCGGTCGCGCTGCGCAGCAGGGGCCAGGCGAGTTTTACGGCAGCGCTCATCACAACAGCTCCAGCGCCATGTCTTCGAGATTCAGCGTGCTGACACGCAGACCCGAACCGAACTGACGCTCCAGCCCGGCCAGGGCTTCGGTGCCCGGATGGCGCGCGATCACGGTCGTGCCCTCACCGTCGTGCTTGCGCTGCAGCGTGCCTGAAAGCTCGGGCACCGCCCCCTCATCAGCGCCGGGAAAGACCAGCTTGAGCACGTTTTCCTTGAGTTCATCCAGCGACTCATCCAGCACCAGCTCGCCTTGTCGCATCAGCCAGATGCGGTCGGCGAGGCGCTCGATGTCGCCGAGCAGATGGGACGACAGCACCACGGTGCGATCGCCGTCGCAGGCCAGCTCGACGAGTTCGGCCAGAAAGGCCCGGCGCGAGACCGGGTCCAGCGCCGAGGCCGGTTCGTCCAGCAGCAGGATGTCGGGCTGGTGGACGATGGCCAGCAGGATGCCCAGCTTCTGGCGCTGGCCGCCCGAAAGACTGGCCACGCGCTGATCCAGCGGGATGGCCCAGCGCTCGGCCAGCTCCCGCGCGCGCTTTCGGTTCCAGTCTTGATAGTGCGCGCCGACCACGTCGATATGCGCGCCGACCTTCATCCAGCCGAACAATTCGTCCTGCTGGAAGACAAAGCCCAAACGCTGGCGCACTTCATCCGGCAGATCCCGAGAGTCGTGGCCCAGCAGGCGGCTTTCTCCGCTGTCGGGCACCAGCAGTCCGGCCAGCACCTCCAGCAGCGTGGACTTGCCGGCGCCGTTGCGGCCGATCAGCCCGAAGATATGGCCCGGCTCGACCCTGGCGCTCACGCCTTTCAGCGCGTCGGTCAGACCAAAGCGGACCTTAAGCTGGTCGAATTGGATACTGGGTTGGCTCATTTGCGATCCTTGTTCATCAGTTTCTCGAGTTCGGCGATGACCGGCCCTGCCTGCAGGTCGAGCTGGCGCGATTCGCGCACGAGCCGCTCGAGACTGGGCCTGAGCAGCGCCAGTCGGTGCTCGACGCTGTCTTCGCCGGCCGGCTGGGCCGCCACGCTCATCGGCTTGCCGCGCTGGCGAGTCAGCAGGCCCTCGGCTTCGAGCAGGGAATAGGCGCGCGAGACGGTCATGGGATTGATGGTGTGGCGCTCGGCCACCTGGCGCACCGAGGGCAGCGCATCGCCCGGCTTGAGCAGGCCGGCGTTGATTTCACGGCGCAGCTGGTCGACGATCTGGCGATAGATCGGCGTGCTGGACTCGCTGTGCAGGTCAAAATACATGCGCTGAAGCGGACGGCCGGACGTATATTAGTGTATCAATACTACAATACACAATTTCGTCGTTCAAGGCATCGCTGGGGGTGGTGTCAATGGTTTCCGGTCTCTTGCCTGGTCTGGTGAATCAGACTAGAATTCAAACCAGAAAATAGCAAAGGATTCAATAATGAAAAGCTGGGCAGTTCAAGACGCAAAAGCCCGTTTCAGCGAGTTTCTGCAGGCCACCCTCACCGAGGGGCCACAGTTAGTGACCCGACATGGCAAGGAGACTGCGGTTCTGGTGCCGGTGGAGCAATGGGTTCGGCTGAACGCCTCGGACAAGCCAGGCCTCAAGACTCTGTTGCTGGCGGAGCACGCGCGGGCAGAACTTCCGATGCCCGACCGGGGCCGTCAGCGGCGCCGGAACCCATCGCAGGATGCCTGATGGCGTATTTGCTGGATACAAACATCATTTCCGAGCTGCGAAAGTCCAGGCCTCACGGTGCTGTGGTGGCCTGGATCAAGGAGATTCCTGAGCCAGCCCTGTTTGTCGCCGCGATCACGATCGGGGAAATTCAGGCCGGCATAGAGATCACCCGAGGCCGGGACCGTGTCAAGGCCGAGGAAATCGAGACGTGGCTGAATCAGCTGGTTGAAGCCCAGCAAGTCATTCCAGCCGATGCGGCAATCTTCCGGCGCTGGGCGCGCCTGATGCACGGTCGCCCGGATCACCACCTTGAAGATGCGTTGATCGCTGCCACCGCATTGGACCATGACCTGACCATTGCCACCCGCAACACGAAAGATTTCATGTCATTCGGAGTGCGGCTGGTCAATCCATTCCAGTAGGGTGGCGATCAGAGCAGTCGAAACGGGGTAGGAATCAGGCCTGTCGCCACATAGCCGGTAAAATGGCAAGTCTTTATCCGCGAGCTTCAATTCCATGCCCCGCCTGCCCGAAGAAATCGCCCGCCGTCGCACTTTCGCGATCATCTCGCACCCCGACGCCGGCAAGACCACGCTGACCGAGAAATTCCTGCTGTTTGGCGGGGCGATTCAGCTGGCCGGTTCGGTCAAGTCGCGCAAGGCCTCGCGTCACGCGACCTCGGACTGGATGGAAATGGAGAAAGAGCGCGGGATTTCCATTACTTCCTCGGTGATGCAGTTCCCTTACAAGGAACGGGTGGTCAACCTGCTCGACACACCGGGCCACGCCGACTTTTCCGAAGACACCTATCGGGTGCTGACCGCTGTCGACTCGGCACTCATGGTGATCGATTGCGCCAAGGGCGTGGAGGACCGCACGATCAAGCTGATGGAGGTCTGCCGCCTGCGTACCACGCCGATCTTTACTTTCATCAACAAGCTGGATCGCGAGGGCCGCGAGCCGGTCGAACTGCTCGACGAGGTCGAAGACGTGCTCGGCATCGAGTGCGCGCCGGTGACCTGGCCGATCGGCATGGGGCGGCGGCTGAAAGGCATCTATCACCTGATCAAGGACGAGATCCACCTGTACGAGTCCGGCAAGAACTACATGCGCCAGGAGCCGCGCATCATTTCCGGCCTGAACAGCGCGGAGGCCGACGAGGTGCTGGGTCCGATGGCGGCTGAACTCAGGGACGAAATCGAGCTGGTGCAGGGCGCCAGCCACGAGTTCGATCTGCAGCGCTATCTCGCCGGTGAGCAGACCCCGGTGTTTTT
>CAZUTZ010000012.1:0-17792 GCA_964623655.1 uncultured Wenzhouxiangella sp. | reverse complement strand
GCAGCCTGGCCGACCACGGACTCGAGGTCAGCACCCGTCGCAGTGACTGGCACCTGGCGGCCGGACAGCCCGCGACCATGGCCCTGGGCACCGAGTTGATGGCCGGTTGGCAGCGCGCGGCGCTGGAACAGGCGCCGCAGGCGCATGCCCGAATCAACCAATGGCATCGCCGGCGCCAGGCTGATCTGATCGCCGGCCGCATGGGTCTGCGGGTCGGCCACCTCGATATACTCGCCCTGCCGCGCGAATAAGTCATGCGCGTCGCGCTGCGCTGGGGCTTAAGTCTGACCGTGCTGACGGCGCTGCTGCTGTGGCTGGAGCCGCGTGAAATCATCGCCGAACTGGCCGAAATCAAACCCGGCTGGTTGCTGCTGGCGCTGCTTGCGGCGAGTGGTTCGACGCTGATGTCGGCCTGGCGCTGGCGCTTTACTGCCGCGCGATTGGGCCTGAGGCTGCCGCCGCAGATTGCGCTGGGCGATTACTACCTGGCCGGCTTCGTCAACCAGATTCTGCCCGGCGGGGTGGTCGGCGATGCCTGGCGCGCGCAGCGCCACGCCCGCTCCAGCGGCCGCGCCGGGCCGGCCTGGCGTGCGGTCATTCTGGAACGTGCCTCCGGGCAGGTGATTGTCGTGCTGCTGGCCGTATTGGCCCTGATGCTGCATGCGCCGTGGCGCGAAGTTCTTGTCTCGGGCTTCCTGGACCAGGCCGGCGGCGGCCGTCGCGGCATGGCCTGGAGCCTGCCGCTGGCCCTGGCGATCCTGATCTACGCCACCCGACGGCGCTGGCAGCCGCTGCTGGCGGTATTCGGCAGGGACATCCGCCGCGCCCTGCTGGCGCGTCGGACCTGGCCGGTGCAGCTGGTCAGCTCGACGCTGATCGTTTTGAGCTACCTGCTGACTTTTGCCCTGGCCGGTCGCGGGCTCGGGCTGGAGCTGACTCTGCCCGAGCTCATGCTGCTGGCGCTGCCCGTGCTGCTGGCAATGCTGATTCCGCTGTCAGTGGCAGGTTGGGGCTTTCGGGAAGGGGCCGCCGCCGGAGTCTGGCTGTTCAGCAGCCTGCCGCCGGAGCAAGGCGTGGCCACTTCGATGACTTATGGACTGATCGTGCTAGTCGCCAGCCTGCCGGGCGCCATGGTCCTGCTGATTCGGCCCTCAGCGAAGGCGCAATTCGACCAGTAACTCGTCTTCCAGCGGATAACTGCGCATGGGTGGGCGGCGCGCGTCGGCCAGGCGCTCGATCGGCGCCAGCCGGATGCCCGGTCGGCCGGAACCGATGATCAGCGGCGCAATCAGCAGGTGGAGGTAATCCAGCGCATCGGCGGCGAGAAACTTAGATACGGTGACCCCGCCGCCCTCCACCAGCACCTTTTGCAGGCCGCGCTCGGCGAGAAGATCCAGCACCTGGCGCGGGCACGCGCCGTCCGGCCCAAGTGGAACGAGCACGCGCTCAACGCCGGACGGCGGCGGCGACAAGTTCGTCGGGTCACCGACCAGGTGGAGCACCGGTGGAGAACCTGACGGGCGCTGGAACAGCGGGCCCTCGGGCCGAACCCGGCCGCGCGGGTCCAGAATCACCGGGACCGGATCCGGCCCGCTGACGTGGCGCACGCTGAGCTGCGGCTGATCTTCGGCTGCCGTACCGGCACCGATCAGAACCGCATCGACCAGCGCGCGCAGGCGGTGCAGGTGAGCGCGCGCGGGCTGACCGTTGATGTACCAGGAATCGCCATTGTCGGTGGCGATCCGCCCGTCCAGGCTCTGGCCGAGCTGAGCGATGGCCAGCCGCCCCCGGTGCCGGGCCAGCGGCATCAGGACCTCACGCAACAACGGATCGGCCGCAGCGGGGAGCGACGCCTCGACAGCGGCCGCATCGCCAGCGGCGCTGGCGGCCAGGATTCGGTCCCATGCTGAAAGGGTGTCCGAAGGGCTATTCGTTGGGTTGTTTGACATCCGGCATCCTTTGCGCTGAATCGAGCGGAACCATTCACATGCTTGTGCGCCCGCTCACATTAGCTTAGCGACCTCGGTTAGTAACAAAGAGAAAAGCATGCACCAAATCGAACGAGCAATCTTCGACCTGCGACGCGGGGTGGCTGTCATCATCGATGATGGCGGCGAAAGCCACGGTAACAGCGTGCTGGTGCAGCCGGTCGAAGGACTGCAAGACGAAGAAGCCGCCGGGGCTGCTCGAGCTTCACAAGCCGCCCTGGTGCTCAGCCAGCACCGCCTGGCGGCTCTGGGACTCAAGCTGAAAGCGGAAGCCGCCAGCCTGCCGTTGCGGCAGCAACTGGACCGGCCGGAGGCAGGGTCGATTCTGCAGGCGGCCTGCGGTGATGAGCCCTTGCAGCGCTCCTATTTCGAAACACCCCGGCCGGCGACCGCCGCCGAGCGTGCGGCACTCGCTCTGATGCGACGGGCGTTGCTGATCCCGGCCGCGTTGACCGTTTCCCTGGATGAGCGACAGCGCCGCGCCCTGGACCTTCAGGTTCAGAAGGGCGACATGCTTGCCGTTCCTGCTTCAGCCGCCGAGCAGTGCTTCGAGTTGGCTTCAGGCATGCTCAAACGCGTCAGTGAAGCCAACGTCCCGCTGGCCGACGTTAGAGATGCGCGCTTTGTCCTGTTCCGGGAACCCGACGGACTGCGCGAGCATGTTGCCGTGGTGATCGGGCAACCGGAGCAATGGTCGACCGACGTCCCGGTCCGCCTGCATTCGGCCTGCCTGACCGGCGATCTGTTCGGCAGCTTGCGCTGTGACTGCGGTGAACAACTGCGCTTTGGCGTACGCAATATCCACGACATGGGCGGTGGCGTCCTGCTCTATCTGGCCCAGGAAGGCCGGGGTATCGGCCTGGCCAACAAGCTGCGCGCCTACACGCTGCAGGACGACGGCCACGACACCGTCGAGGCCGATCAGATCCTCGGCTTCGGTGAAGATGAACGCCGTTATTGTGTGGCGGTCGACATGCTCGCCTCACTCGACATCAATCGCGTTCGCCTGCTGACCAACAACCCGGCCAAGATCAACGCGCTGGCTGAAGGCGGAATTCAGGTTGCCGGTCGCGAAAAGCTCTACGGGCGCGTGACCGAAGAAAATCGCCGCTATCTGGCCGCCAAGGCCTCGCGGTCCGGTCACCTGCTGGAAGAAGCGCTGGTCAAGAAGAAGCCGGCGGTCTGAAGCGCGTCAGATCCATTGCGGCCGTCTCGCTGATGACGCCGGCGAGGCGGTCGGCATAATAGTCGATCAATTCCTGACCCAGAGCCGGTGTGGCAGCGGCGGCATCGCCCACCACGCCGGCAGAATTGAGATCTTCGGCCATCCAGGCCCAAGCCGCCTGACCTTCCGGACCGAGCATTGCGTTGGCTGGCAGGCTTTCGGCCACGGAATCGAATTTCTCAAGCCGATCCGAGCGCACGAGCTCGGGGTGCAAATAAAGCATCATCGCGGTTTCCGCCTGGCCACCGTGCAGGCCGTGGCTGAGTTCATCGGCACCCAACAAATGCGCCGGCGCTTCAAACAGCATGTAGTTGGCTTTGACAACAAGCATCCCGAGGCGCCGCCGCAGGCTCACCGCCGTCGGACCCAGCCAGCCGATATTGCCGCCGTGCGCGTTGACGATGACCAGACGCCGCAGCCCCACTCGATTCAGCCCCTCGCCAATGGCCTGGATTTGTGCGCTGAACTGCCCGGCGGTCAGCGACAGCGTTCCGGCAAAGCCCGTGTGCTCTTCGCTGGCGCCGAGAGCCAGGGGCGGCAACACAAAAACCTCCAGCGCCGGGTCGAGCCGGGCAAGCGCCGCCGTCTGCAGCCCGCAGGCGATATCCAGATCGGTTGACAGCGGCAGGTGGGGCCCATGCTGCTCAATGGCTCCCAGCGCCAACAGCGCCACGCCGTCCTCGTCGGCCAGCTCGGCCAGTTCCGGGGCACTCAGATGCTGCCAGTAATGAATCAAGATGAATCTCCAATCGGGCTTGAGGCGCGGCACGCGTAAAGATCTCCCGAGGCCAGCCCGTCCGCGCCGGCATTGAACCAGGCCCTGATCGCCTGCGCGTCGACCCAGTGATCCAGATGAAAGCGGCGCCGTTCTCCGGCAACCACCTGGTATCGGTGCGCGTCCAGCGTTTCCAGTCGATCGACGCAGGCCAGAGCCTGCTCCAGTGCGCCATTGACGAATTCTACTGAAAGCGCCTTGAGCGGGCGGCTCAGGCCCTTGAGCACCTCGGGTTCGAAACCCTCGACATCGATCTTGCAAAAGTCGGGCTCGCCAAAACGCTCGATCAGCGCATCCATCGTGGTGACTTCCACCGCCTGTGACTCATCCCAGTCGATTGCGGCAAAGCCGGCCTGACGGCTTTTGACCTGCGACCGCCAGTCAGCCGACAGGCTCGAGACGGTCAGATTGACGCGACTGATGGCCAGATTCAGGCGGCCGGGCTCGGCACCAACTGCCAGCGGCAGGCAGGTGACCCGACCGCTGCGCCGGGTCAGGCGCTCCAGCCAGGCAAATAATCGCGGCTGCGGCTCCAGCGCGATCACGTGCGCGCCCAGCGCCGCGAAGGCGCTGCTGCGATCGCCCAGATGAGCGCCAATATCAAAGACCCGATCGCCAGGCCCGACAAACGCGCGGTAAAAGCGCCGCAGCGACCGCTGCCGTCCGGGACGACGGTAAATCACCAGCGAGCGGGTCAGACCCAAACCGGCCTTCAGGCGGTCAAGCACGGCCGCGCGCCAGTTCGGTCGTCGGCCGCGATTCCCCCAGCCGCTGCGTGGGCATCAGGCCGGGTCGCTCGGTGGGCGGCCGATTGGGACGAGCCTCACCAACCGCGCCGACCGGCGCCGGAGCGGTGTTTTCGAACAGGTCGGTTGAACCCAGTTCCTGCGGCGTCAACAGGCAGCCCGCCGCGCGCAACAACCGGCCCACCCCGGGACTGGCAGAGACCCACACCGTCAGCGGCGCCAGCAGCAAGCCCAGCCAGACCGGACTCATCCACCACAGGAACTGAGGCGCCAGCCAGGCCGCCAGCACAAGCAAAGCCATGCCCAGCAGGCTGATCAAGCCGACGCTCTGCACGGATTCGGCCAAACTCAGGTGGCGCGCACCGCGTGGCGGCGACCGCCAGCCCACGCTGGCGCCCGACCAGATCTCGTAGGCAAAACGGGAATGGAAAACCATCATCACCGGCGCCAGCAAGACACCGGCGACGGCCTCCAGCATGCCGCTTAAGAAAAGACGGACCCGCCCGCCGAATTCGCGGGGCCGCTGCAGCAGTGCAAGCGTCAACCCCAACAGACGCGGGCCGAACAGCAAGACCAGCGTGGCCAGCAGCATGATCGAACCCCATGGCCCCCGGTCGACGGACCCGGCGGTGTCGTCTGTCGGCCACAGCAGCATGCTGGCAATACCCATCGAAAGCAATCCCAGCCATGCCAGGGAGGACAGATAAGAGGCTGCGCCGAACAAGAAATGGAGCCGGCTGGACGGCTTCAGCCCGACCATGTTCAGCAGCCGCAGATGCTGGAGATTGCCCTGCATCCAGCGCCGGTCCCGCGCCGCGTAATCCAGCAGGTTGGCCGGCACCTCTTCATGGCTGGCCAGGGGCTCGGTGTCCAGCACCACGTCCCAGCCGGCACGCACCAGCAGGGCGCTTTCAACAAAATCATGGCTCATGATCTCGCCGCCCAGGGGTGGGCGACCCGGCAACTGCGGCAGGCCGCAGCTGGCCATGAAGGCCGATACGCGAATCAGCGCGTTGTGCCCCCAGTAGTTGCCCTCAGGTCCCTGCCAGAACGCCTGCCCGCGTGCCAGCATGGGAGAATACAGCGCCGAGGCGAACTGCATCAGCCGGGCAAAAGCGGTGCTCTGCCCGGCCGGGATGGGCACGGTCTGGATCAGCCCGAGTTTCGGGTCTTGCTGCATTTTCGCGACGAGTCGATTGATTGCGCGAGCGTCCATCCGACTGTCGGCATCCAGCACCAGCATGTACTCATAACGCCGACCCCAGCGCCGGCAGAAGTCGGCCACGTTGCCCGCCTTCCTTCCGTGGTTATCCGGTCGATGACGATAGTGCAGCGGCAGGCGCGCGCCCAGCTCGCGCTGCAGTCCGGCCACGGCCACCTGTTCGGCCGCCAGCAGCTCGGCATCACGCGTGTCGCTCAAGACGAAAATCTCAAAACCCGCCGCCGACCCGTCGCGCAGCAGCGAGCGCGCGGTGGCGGTCAGGGCCTGGCGCACCGCCAGCGGATCTTCGTTGTAAATCGGCATGACAATTGCCGTTCGGTGCGCTTCGGGCTCAGGCCAGGTTTGATCATCGGCGGCACGGCGTCCCAGGCTGTAGGGATCGCGGCCGGTCAGCATCAAGCCAAACCCGATGACACCGTGCCAGAACGAAACGGCGATCCAGGTAAAGGTGAGCGCAAACAGCAACGCCAGCGCCACGCTGGCCAGCCAGCCGACACCGGTCGCGGCCAGGGCGGTGAACAGGGCCCACAAACCCGACAGCCCGGTCACCAGAACCAGTCCGAGAAACAGCCGCCGGCGACGGTCAAAGCTGGCGATCGAGTTCATCCGGGTACCAGACCAGGGTCCAGACCTCCGACAGGGGCCGAGAGTTGTCATGCAGGGACACACGTAAATCGGAGGGCACGCCGTTTTCATCCGGCGCCAGGGCGATCACGGCGCGCGCCATGCCGTCCTGCGGCAGTCGTTCCAGACGAGCCTCCAGCAATTCGCCGGCGCTGGTTTTGGCGCTGAGTTCAACGGCATCCGGATCAATCAATCCCAGTCCATAAAAATCCACCACGAAGCGCCGCTGCCAGCGCTCACGCCAGCTATCCTCTCCGGGTATTCCGTCCCGTCCGGCGTGAGTGGCTCTCACGCGCGCGAGGCTGCCATTATTCACGGTCCCGCTGACCGTGCTGAGCCGATATTGAAAGCGACGCGATTCGCCGGCCAGGATCGGGCGATCAGGGACCCAGAAAGCGGCGATGTTATCGAAGGTTTCGTCGGCGGTGGGAATCTCGACCAGCTCCACTCGCCCGGCGCCCCAGTCGCCGTCCAGCGGCTCGATCCACTTGCCGGGCCGTCGGTCGTAGCGGGCTTCCAGATCCCGGAAATCCTCGAATTCCTGACGCCGCTGGAGCAGACCGAAGCCGTCCGGCGCCGACTCGTCGTGGAACCCGCTCAGGCGCACCCGCGCGCGATTCGACAGCGGCCGCCACTGCGCTTCACCCCGGCTGCTGACGACCAGCAGTCCGTCGGAATCATGCACCCGGGGGCGAAAATCATCGACCAGAGCCGGACCGGTATCACCATGGGTAAACATGCTCGTCAGCGGCGCAATGCCCGGACGCTCCAGGTCGCGCCGTGCAAACAGGCGCGCATCGACCAGCATGGTCGACGGATCGCCCGGTTCAACCTCGAACGCGTAGGCACCGGTGACCGACGGACTGTCGAGCAATGCCAGAATGCGCAGCGTTGTCTCGCCGGGCTCGGGGCGTTTGAGCCAGAATTCGCGAAATACCGGAAACTCCTCAGCGCCGTTGCCGCCGGTGTCCAGCGCCAGCCCGCGCGCCGACAGGCCGTAGACCTGATCCTGGCCAATCAAACGGAAGTAGGAGGCGCCGAGAAAAACCAGGAACTCATCGTGCACTTCGGGGTGATTGATTGGATAGTGCACGCGAAAGCCGGCATACCCGAACGCCTCGGAGGCCGCCACTGGTGGGCCGTCCAGCGGCGAGTCGAAGCGGAACCGGGACGGATCGAAGCGCAGTTCCTGAGCGCGTTCGTTTTCGACCTGATGGATGCGCACGGCGTCGGTAAACAGAAAACCCGGATGAAAGAACTGCACACGGAACCCCGAATCCTCCCCCCAGAGCGCGCGCTCGGGGTCGAATCGGATGGCGCGGTATTGATCGTAGTCGAGATTGGCCAGGGCCGGTTGAGCCAGCAGCGGCTGCCAGGGTTCATCGGCCATGGATTCGGCGCGCTCGGCGAGAATATCCAGATCCATGGCATGCGCCGGCGCCCAGAGACAGGCAAGAATCAGCAGCCAGAACAGTTCGCGGAGTTTTTGTTTCACGTGGCCAATAGTGGAGTGTGTGTCAGGATACAAGGCGATTGCCCGCCGCATGTTCGTTGACGACCGTGAAATCTTCACTCACTTCCACCCGCCTCCGAGGCCTGTTTTTCCTTCTGGGCTGGGGGCTGTTCCTCAATATCGTGCTCGTAGCGCCACTGTGGCTGCGCTATGGCTTCGACCCGGGCGCACGCTGGCTGGCCTGGGAAGCCTGGCTGCTGGTCATGCTGTTTGCCCTGCTGCCCGATCGGTTGGTTTTTCGGGCGCTGCGCTGGATCATCGCCGCCGCTTTGGTTATTGCGCTCATCCTCGGGCTCGGCGATGGCGCGACTCATCAAGTGTTGAGTCGGTCGCTGAATCTGTACTTCGACATCAATTTGTTGAGCGCCAGCTTCAACCTGCTCGACGGCAACCTTGGCCGCGTCGCCGCCGTGGCCGTTTTCGCCGGCGTGATCGGGCTTCTGCTTGCCCTGTTGCTGATCCTGGGGCGCGCCTTGCGGCCCGGGCGTGCGCAAGGCGGCCTGAGCCTGGTCGTGGCCACCGTAGTCGCCCTGGGCGCGCTCACCATGACCGTACTGGAAACCCGGGATCAGCGACTGGTCGATGGCGCACGCACGCCGGCCTGGGATACGCTGACCTTTCAGTTCGAGCAGGTCAGATCAACCCGCCGGGCGCATCTGGAGTTCGTGGCCGCAGCACCGGAATCGCCCCGGCCGGCCACCGCGCTTCCCGAGCTGGCCGAAACCGATGTCCTGCTGGTTTTCGTTGAATCCTACGGCGCGACCGTGCTGGAGCTCGATCGTTTTCGCGACGTGGTGATTCCGACCCTGGAGCGCAAGGAAACCCGCCTGCGCGAAACCGGGTTGTCCATGGCCACAGGTTTGCTGGAAGCACCGATTCGCGGCGGTCAGTCCTGGCTGGCCCACGCCACCACGTTGAGCGGGCGATGGATTGACAATCAGCTCTGGTACCACCTGTTGCTCGATTCGCATCGCAATACGCTGATCGACGATTTCAGCGCCACCGGACACGAGACCATGACGGTGATGCCGGCCATCACCATGGCGTGGCCGGAAGGACGCCAGCAGGGCTGGGATCGAATCCACGCCGCCCGCGATCTCGACTACGCCGGCCCCCCGCTGAACTGGGTCACGATGCCGGATCAGTTCACGCTGGATCGGTTCCAGAGAACGCTGCGGCCCGAGGCATCCAGCCCGCTGTTTGCCCAGATCGCCCTGATCAGCTCGCACGCGCCGTGGACGCCCATCATCGAAGTCGAAGACGACTGGGACGCCATCGGCGACGGGGAAATTTTCGAGCGCTGGCGCGGACACGGAGACCCGCCGCAGGTGCTGTGGCAGGACATGGAACGGGTGCGTGATCACTTTGCGATGAGCGTCGAATATTCCATGCACGTCAGCCTGGAGTGGGCGGCCCGCTTTCTCGACGACGATACCTTGCTGATCCTGCTCGGCGACCATCAGCCGGCCGCGATCATTACCGGCCATGAAGCCAGCGGCGCAGTGCCGGTGCACATCATCTCGCGCAACCCCGACCTGGTCGAGCCGTTTCGGCGGCGGGGCTGGGTCGACGGTCTCATTCCCGAATATCCGGCAGAAGCGCCCGGCATGAATGTCCTGCGCGACTGGCTGCACGAGGATTTCGGCGCCAATGCCCGGTAAACGGGCGTAAAAAACCCGGCTCAGCGAGCCGGGCAAACGGTGTTGGAGAGTCAGGCGGGCTTAACCCGCCCTTTCAAGCGAAATCAGCCGTCAAACTGAAAGCGCAGACCGGTGGTAAAGGAACGTCCGATGATCGGTGCATCTTCCTTGAAGAAGCTCTGATGCCGGCGACCGGCTTCGTCGAGCAGATTACGACCCTGCAGGAAAAGCTGCGCGTTGCGGAACAGCACCGGCTGCCAGACCAGATCGAAACCGACCAGGTTATAGCTGCCGGTTCGTGATTCGGCCTCGGCGGTGTCGGTTTGCCGGAACACGCGCTGATAGTCGACCGAGAAATCCCAGTCGCCGAAGCTGGTGTCGAAACCCGCGCCCAGGCGCATGGGCGTGATGCGGGGCAGATTACCCCCGCCACTGCGCAATTTGCCGCGGACGTAGTCGCCGCTCAAGCGGAAGTCGAGCGGGATGCGGCCGGTGGCAATCTGGGAAACCGACTGGAATTCGACCCCATAGAATTCCGCGTTGGCCTGCTCGTTGAATACCAGCTGGTTGCGCAGCCGGCAGAGGCCGCCGTCGCCCGGCTCGCAGCCAATCGTCGCGCCTTCTCCGGCCCGGTTGCCGATGTCGTTGACGCCGACCGGGTTGCCGGTGCCGTCATCTTCGGAAGCCAGAAAGATGAAGTCATTGACGCGGTTGAAAAAGGCCGTGATCTCCCACTGATGCCGGCCGGCATGGCGATCAAACCCGACCTCGAAGTTGGTGTAGGTCTCGGTATCCAGATCCGGATCGCCGATTTCAAACGTACCGGCGGCGGAGTGGCGGCCAAAAGCGAACAGCTGTTCCGGCGACGGGGCGCGCTCGGCGCGCGTCAGCGCGACCCGGGCATGATAATCCGTGCCGACGTCGATCAGGCTGCCCACGGACAAACTGAACGGCGTGAAGCTCTTGGTCGATAACACGTCATCAAAAGGCCTGAATTCACCATCGGCATCGGTAATGCCGTCAACGCGATAGCCGAAGACATCGTCCGGGTTGGAGCGGACACGTTCGACGCGGGCGCCGAACTCGAGACGGCCGAAATTCGTCGGCAATTCCTGCAGGGAGAATGCCGCCAGCGTGCGCGTCACGTTGGGACGGACGTAGAACCCGCGATCATCGCCACGCGGATCATCGGCGGAAAAATCGCGGTCGGTGTACTGCAGGCCGACCACGCCGCTGACGCGGCCGATGGGGTCGTGGACGAACTCCAGGCGGGAGTCCC
Organism: uncultured Wenzhouxiangella sp.; assembly: GCA_964623655.1. Lineage (GTDB taxonomy): Bacteria > Pseudomonadota > Gammaproteobacteria > Xanthomonadales > Wenzhouxiangellaceae > Wenzhouxiangella. The sequence goes on along the minus strand of CAZUTZ010000012.1, from coordinate 6,780 downwards.
ACTCCTGGTTGTCGAACGTCGCCTCGACCACCTCGCGATCGAACTCGCCGCCTTCGGGCGTGCGATTGAACTTGAATTCGGTTTCGTCCTGCTCGAAATCGGTATAGGCCATTTTCAGTCGGGCCAGGGAGACGCCCCGGAAAGGCTGGACGAACTCGCCGCGCAGATCGAAACGCAGGTAGTCTGCGGTCACGCGCTCGAAATCATCGCTCTGGCCGCCCAGGTCGCGCGGACGCGGATCGAAATTTTCCGGGATGCCGTAGTCGGTGTCCCAGTAACTCACGCCCAGGCCCATGTGGCCCCAGTCGCCGCGAAACAGCGCCGTGACGGATGCCGTGTCGGTGTCAATGCTGCTGTTGCGCAACACATCCTCGTTGCTGCCGGTCTGGCCGACCTGCTGGAAGCCGTCGATATCGAAGTCATCGGTTCGGCGGATGCTGTAGTCGGCGCGCAACACCACGTCCGGGTTGAGCGGGACATCGGCGGCCACCCGGCCCTGTTTGTCGTTTCCGTTGAAGCCGTAGGAGAAGCGGCCGTCGGCGCGGAAGCGGTCGGGGATTTCGGGAGAAAAACGGCCGCTGACCACGTTGACCACGCCACCGGCAGCGCCACTGCCGAACAGCAGGGTCGACGGACCGCGAAAGACTTCCACCTGCTCGGCGCGCAGCGTATCCACGGCCACGGCATGGTCAGCGCCCTCGCGCGAGACATCTGCCGTGCCCAGGCCGTCTTCCAGAACCTGGACGCGCGAGCCCTGCAGACCGCGCACCGTGGGTCGACCAACGCCGGGCCCGAAATCGGAATTGGCGACGCCGGGCAGACCGTCGAGCACTTCGCCCAGGGTAGCAGCCCGGCGGCGTTCGAGCTCATCACCGGCGACGACCGAAACCGGCTGAATCAGATCATCGGGCTGCAGCTCGCCGCGCGGGTCGGCGAGGACCAGGATCCGGTCGACGTCGTCGGCGAGGTCGTCAGTTTGAGCGTGCACGGCCGGGGACAGGCCCAGGCCGAGGGAAATGGCGGCTACCAGCGGCAGCACGGCAGGATTTTTGTTCATATGCGGGTTCCAAAAGGACAAGGCGAAAAATGGTCGAACACTCGAAAAACTAACAGAATATTATAACATTTGCCGCCCATGCTTTACAGACTCTTTGCCTTTCCAAGCGCATGGCAACTTCCAGCGAATTCGGGGGCGCTTTTCGGCTGGAACGAACGTTGTGCGTACAATGTCAGCCAGATGAGCTGCCTCGCCGGGTGAGCACCCACCTCACCCATGCGATACCATCGAATTCAATCAACGAACTCAATGGAGCAAGAAAATGATGATGAAATTCAAAATGCTGGCCGCCGCTCTGGCCTTTGGCCTGATCGCTCATGCCCACGCCGAACGCCCGAATATCGAGCCCGGCCTGTGGGAGACCGAGACGAACATGACCACGGAAGCCCCTTTTCCGGTCCCCGACCAGTCCGACACCACCACCGATTGCATTACCCAGGATGATCTGGACGAAGCCGACACCTTCCTCGGCGATATGGACATGGGCGAATGCGACGTGCTGCGCGAGGAAATGCGGGCTGACGGCGCCAACTACGAAATGGTCTGCGTCGAAGAGGGCGTGACCATCGAAATGGTCATGGACCTGCAGTTCTTCGGGGATCGCAGCGAAGGCGTGATCACGACGCAGGCCGAAACCCAGATGGGGCCGATGAGCAGCACCGTCGAGATGACCGGCCGCCGTATCGGCGACTGCGACTGAGCGCGGTGTCGACTCGCCGAATCATCCAGACCGATCGCGCGCCTGCCGCGATCGGTCCCTACTCTCAGGCCGTTCAGGCCGGTGATACGGTCTATCTGTCGGGCCAGATTCCGCTTGATCCGCGAACGGGCGAAGTCGTCAGCGGCGACTTCGAGACCCTGACCCGACAGGTTTTCGACAACCTGAGCGCGGTATGCGAAGCCGCCGGCGGCAGTCTCGACGACCTGGTCAAACTCAACATCTTTCTGACCGATCTGAATGACTTCCAAAACGTGAACCGGATCATGGCCGAGTATCTGGACGAGCCCTACCCGGCTCGGGCAGCCGTACAGGTCGCCGCCCTGCCCAAGGGCGTGCCGGTGGAAATGGACGGCGTGCTGGTGCTGCCGGCCGACGCCTGACACCCGGCTCGCATCGGCATGGCGGCCGATCGCGAACTGACCGACCTTCCCGGCGTCGGCGAACGCGTCGCAGGTCGATTGCTGGCCCTGGGTTTGCGGCGCGAAAGCGATCTGCTGTTTCACCTGCCCTTGCGCTTCGAGGACCGCACGCGCATCACACCGCTGAGTCGAATCACCCCTGGGACCACGGCGCTGGTCGAGGGACGGATTGTTCATCAGGCCATCCGTTACGGCCGCACCCGCATGCTCACCGCCACGCTGGCCGACGACAGCGGGCAACTCAACCTGCGCCTGTTCCGCTTTTTTCCCTCTCAACTCAAACTGCTGGCCGAGGGCCGGCGCTTGCGCTGTTACGGCGAGGTTCGATTGGCGCCGGGCGGGCTTGAGATGGCCCATCCGCAGTGCCAGTCGCTGGGTGATGGTCAATCACCGCCGCTGCCGGATTCGCTTACCCCGGTTTATCCCACCACACAGGGGGTCAGCCAGGCTTTTCTGTCGAAATTGATCCAGCAGACGCTGGCGCGTTTGCGCAGCGCAGAGCTGGAGCTTCCCGACCTGCTGCCCGCCCGAACGGCCGGTTTGCCGCTGACAAAGGCCTTGGCCACGATTCACGCGCCCCACCCCGACGAAAATCTGGCCGCACTGCTCGACGGCAGCCATCCGGCGGTCCAGCGCCTGGCGCTGGAAGAGCTGTGCGCCCACCACCTGGCCCGGGTCAGAAGGAATGTGGCGCGCGCGCGCCAGAAAGCGCCCGAGCTGGAGGATGCCGCCGGCTTCACCCGGCAACTCCTGGACGGCCTGCCTTTCAAGCCGACCGGCGCGCAGCAACGGGTGATTGCCGAGATTCAGGCCGACCTGGCCCGCCAGCGCCCCATGCGGCGACTGCTGCAGGGCGACGTCGGCTCGGGCAAGACAGTGGTTGCGGCGGCGGCCCTGGCCACGGCGGCGGCTGCCGGCCGCCAGGCGGCCATTGTCGCGCCCACCGAAATTCTCGCCGAGCAGCATTACCGAACCTTGAGCGACTATCTGGCGCCGCTGGGACTGGACATTGTCTGGCTGGCCGGAAAGATCCAGGGACGCGCGCGCAGCGAGGCGTTGGAGCGGCTGGGCGGCCCCTCCCAGCTTGCCGTCGGCACCCATGCCCTGTTTCAAAAAGGGGTCAATTTCCGCGACCTGGGGCTTGTCATCGTCGACGAGCAGCACCGCTTCGGGGTCCATCAGCGCCTGGCTCTGGCCGAAAAGGGTAAGCGTGGCGGCGTGCAGCCGCACCAGCTGGTGATGACCGCAACTCCCATCCCACGCACCCTGGCGATGACCGCCTATGCCGGACTGGATATCTCGGTGCTTGACGAATTGCCGCCCGGCCGCAAACCGGTGGCCACCGTGGCGGCCGGCCAGCAGCGGCGCGCCGAAGTCATCGAGCGCCTGGAACGCGCACTGCGGGAAGGCCGCCAGGCCTACTGGGTCTGCCCGCTGATCGAGGAATCCGAGGTGCTGGAAGCCGAAGCCGCCGAAACCCGCTCGCGCGAGCTGGCGGCCGAACTGACCGACTTCCGCATCGGCCTGATTCACGGCCGCATGAAGCCGACCGAGAAGCAGGCGGTCATGGCCGACTTCAGCGCCGGAGAAATCCATTTGCTGGTCGCGACCACGGTCATCGAGGTCGGCGTCGACGTGCCCAACGCCAGCCTGATGATCATTGAAAACGCCGAGCGCCTGGGGCTGTCGCAATTGCATCAGCTCCGAGGCCGGGTCGGCCGCGGCTCCGATCAGGCCGCCTGCGTGCTGCTGTACAAACCGCCGCTGGGCCAGACGGCGCGGGCCCGCATCGAGGCCATGCGCGCGACCACCGATGGGTTCGTCATCGCCGAGAAAGACCTCGAGCTGCGCGGCCCCGGCGAGGTTCTGGGCACCCGCCAGACGGGTGCGCTGCGCTTCCGCATCGCCGATCTGGAACGCGACGGCCATCTGCTGGAACAGGCGACACACATGGCCGGAAAACTCACCGCCGCGACAAAAAATCAGCTCATTGATCGCTGGGTCGGTCCGGCCGAGCAATTCATTGACGCCTGAAAGGCGCAATCGGAGCTGAGCGTGCCGACTCAGTTGGAGACAAGCGGAGCAAACTGAAGGCATACTGATCGGATCATCCTGAGGAGCCGATTTCCGTGTCGATGTCAGGCAGCCGCCCACCGGAAGACCCGCACCTGCCCATGCTGGCGCCCTGCCGCAACCTTGAGACCGGCGCGCCCATCGACTGGATCAAGGCCGGATGGCGCGACCTGCGCCGGGCGCCGCGCGAAAGCCTGACTTACGGCTTGATGACCGTGGCGCTCAGCTATCTGATCAGCGCCGCAGCCTGGATCTGGGGCAACCTCGGCTTGTATCTGGGACTGGTGTCGGGCTTTGTCTTCGTCGGCCCCTGGCTGGCCATGACCTTTTACAGCATCAGCATGCGCCTGGAGCGCGGGGAGGCGCCCTCGCTGAAGCGCAGCCTGACCGATGCTGCACAATCGATCAGCAGTGCGCTGGTGTTCGCCGTGATCCTGGTCGTCGTTTTGCTGGTCTGGGCCCGGGCGGCCAACACCTTGTATATCTTCTTTCCCGCCATGGCCGACCCCGGCTGGCGCGACCTGGCCTGGTTTCTGGCCATCGGCAGCGCGGTCGGCGCGCTGTTTTGCCTGGTCATTTTCTCGGCCAGCGCCTTTTCCCTGCCAATGCTGATGGACCGGCGCGCTGACGCCGTTACCGCAGTGATCACCAGCATCCATGCCGTACTGCGCAACAAGCGGGCCATGGCGGTCTGGGCGTCGATCATCATGGCCAGCGTGCTGCTGGGTATCCTGACCGCCTGGCTGGCCTTTGCCGTCGTCATGCCGGTGGTGGGTCATGCCACCTGGCACGCTTACCGGGCGACCGTAGACGCCTCACAGTGGCCAGAGATCGAGCGCCGTCACAGTTGATGCAGCGCGCAACGGGCTTGTGAGATACTTGTCAGTCTTTGCAGGCCAAGGCTGCCACCAGTTGAGCTGCCGCTTCGGCCCTTAGCGCCACCCCAAAATTGAACCAGTAAGGAGAAGGCCGGTGACTGATCGCACTGTGACATTGACTGACCCACAGTCCGAAAAAACGCTTGAACTCCCGGTTGTGGCCGGCAGCGAAGGCGATCCGACCATAGACATCACGCGTTTGAATCCGGAGATGGGTTATTTCACCTACGACCCGGGCTATGGCACCACGGCCAACTGCAAAAGCGACATCACCTTCATCGACGGCGCCAACGGCATTCTGCGCTATCGCGGCTATCCGATCGAACAACTGGCCGAACGATCGAGCTTCATGGAAGTCGCTTTTCTGCTGCTTTACGGCGAATTACCGACAGAGTCGGAGCTGCAGGATTTCAAGCGCGACATCACTTATCACACGATGGTCCATGAGAAGGTCAACAACTTCATCTCGGGCTTTCACTATGACGCGCACCCGATGGCCATTCTGTCCGGCGTCGTTGCTTCCATGGCCGGGTTCTATCAGCAGAATCTGGACGTCAACAATCCGGATCATCGCGAGCTGGCGGCCAAGTGACTTATCGCCAAGATGCCGACGGTGGCCGCAGCCGCCTACCGCCATTACATGGGCTGGCCAAGCGCTCATCCGCGCAACTCGCTGAACTACCCGGAAAACTTCCTGCACATGATGTTCTCGGTGCCGGCCGAGGCCTACGAAATCAACCCCATCGCGGCCAAGGCCCTGGACATGCTGTTCATCGTCCACGCCGACCACGAACAAAACGCTTCGACTTCGACAGTGCGACTGGTCGGCTCCACGGGGGCCAACCCTTACGCCTGCGTGGCTGCCGGCATTGCCGCCCTGTGGGGGCCGGCGCACGGTGGCGCCAACGAAGCGGTCCTGCGCATGCTGACCCAGATCGGCGACGTCAGCCGGGTCGGCGAATTCATCAAACGGGCCAAGGACAAGAGCGATCCGTTCCGCTTGATGGGCTTCGGCCACCGGGTCTACAAGAACTTCGACCCGCGCGCCACCATCGTCCGCAAAGCCTGCCACGATGTACTGGCTGATCTCGGACAAACTGATCCGCTGCTGGATCTGGCGATGAAGCTCGAGAAAATTGCCCTGGAAGACGACTATTTCGTCCAGCGCAAGCTTTATCCGAACGTGGACTTCTACTCCGGGATCATCTACAAGGCGCTTGGCATCCCCACCACGATGTTCACGCCCATGTTCGCCATCGGCCGCACCGTGGGCTGGGTGGCGCAGTACCTCGAGCAAAGCGCCTCGTCGCACCGCATCGGCCGGCCGCGGCAGATTTACACCGGCCACGTCAAGCGGGATTTCGTCGAAATTGATCAGAGGGGTTGATAACGGGGGCCAGTAGACGGTTTCCAGCATCCCGGGGTATTGGTGGCCTTCGGAATTAAAGCGTTCAGGGTTCAGGGTTCAGGGTTCAGCAGCAGACAGATTTTCCTGAAACCTGAACCCCGAAACCTGAAACCTAACACCTCAAACCAAGCATCCGTCATCCGGCCCCATCCCCTACATATTCAACATCCGCCCCCCATCCACCGCCAGAATCTGCCCGGTCACATAAGGCGCATCCAGCGCCA
>CAZUTZ010000011.1:17771-19258 GCA_964623655.1 uncultured Wenzhouxiangella sp. | reverse complement strand
CACCAGGTCCTCCCAGCCAAATTGCGGGCTGGTGCTGTCACCAAGAAGGGCATTGAATCGGGCGGGCAACGCTCGCGAAGGAAAAGCGCCCACCTCACTGTAAAAGATCTGCTCGACGCCTAGATTGAGCGAAGCGCGTGACCCGGTACGCAACTGCATTCCGAGCTGCATCCGCGACGGGATATCCAGTTCCGCCCGGCTGCCATGAACGCCGGTCAGTGAGGCCATTTCGCTCATGTCGATGCGCGACTGGAAGGCTGCCTCCAGCGTTACGCCGTTCATTGGTTCAGCGCTCAGCGCAAAGCGGACACCGGCTCCATAGGTAATATCCTCCCGCCCGGCCAAAGCAAAGGGCTGACTCCAGTCCATGGGGGAGTCATTTTTTTCGCTCAGGTTCATGCCGGCCGCCACAAAACGCTGGGATGCCAACACGGCCGAGACGGAGACGGCACTCCGGTCTGTCACTCTGGAACTGATGCCAGGCATCATGATGGAGCGCTCCAGTTGGTGCCATTCCGGACTGCTTGCCAAACCAAGACCGCTCCGGCTGCTCACACTACGCCGCGTCAGGGTCAGGACCGGTCCCTTGCCTGTGGGTTGCAGCAGCGACGCGGCGAAATCCGGCAGCAACACGCCTTCATCGACCTGGATCCAGGACACGTTCGGCCCTGGCGTGCCGGTCAGCCGGTCCAGATCCGGAGTCAGCTCATGAATCAGATATTCCTCCCAGGGCCCCAGTTCAAAGCCCAGGAGAAACCATGCCAGATTGCCGTAACTGCCGACGGTCCCCGCTGATGAAATCCGCGCCGGCGCCGAGCTGGCCGCGGCAAGCAGCGCGACGGCAAGAAAACAGTAGACAACTTGTCTGACTTTCACCGGCCACTCACCGAACAGGATTGCGATCAAGTGTAAACATTTCGTTGGCATAAACACAACGAATCAAGGAAAAAATTTTCAAGCGTAAAAATTTTTCCAGCTAAACCAAGCATTCGGATGACAGTCATTGGGCTTCGAGGTGTTGCAGAAGCGCAACACCATTGATGATCCGGGACCGTCTTGGGGCGCCACTTTTCTAGCCTCGACTCCTCGGTAAACGCCAGATCGCTCGGTCAGGAGCGGCTCTTACTAACACCTGGCCATTAGTCCTTGCAGAGTCTTGCCAGCCCGCTAAGGCTGCTCGAACCGATCCCGGAAAATTTCCACACCGAGAGTACGAAGGGGCCAGCCAAGGTCGCTGAACAGGAAGGGCGTTAAATCAAGCTGATCGAAAATCCCAGGTTGCCGCGCCGGTTCCATCAACAATGGTGGATTGGCGTCCGGCGTCCAGTGAGAAATCGAGGAACCCGGCTCGAGCTCATCCGGAGCGTGCATCCGCAGCAGCCCGCCGTTGAACGCCGATGGCGCGGTGACCTGATCCGAGTTTGAATCCACGGTCGGCCCCGTCCAGACGACATTGGGATCATTGAGAGCCGAAACAGCACGTTCCT
>CAZUTZ010000011.1:0-17761 GCA_964623655.1 uncultured Wenzhouxiangella sp. | reverse complement strand
CTCATCGCTCATGTCCGGCCAGTCCTTACCGATGTCCTGGTCACGCAGAAAGGCCATGTAGGCGTCGTCATAATCTTGAAGTCTCGACCCTGTCTCGAGATTGACCAGCGTCAGGAAGCCAAGACCATGCGCCAGTTCATGCAGGACGACGGGGAAAAGCGGAATCGATCCCGACGGTCCGGGACCGTCCAGACCGTAATACCAGATGTTGCCCCCAAGACAATCCGGATCGCCGTCGTCAATACTGAGGTTGTAGTTCGTGCTGACATGTTCTTGGTTCGCCGCCAAAGTGTCCTGTCCTCGCAAGGTATCCGACAGAGCGATCGTGTACCAAGTGCCGGCTACAGGCGCGTTCGAAAAGTCCCGGTCCACGAAATTGGGGCCAGCGGATCCAAGAACCGCGCTGGTCGGGCTGCAGGAAAGTTCTTCGAATCGGGCACCGACGCGAATCTCCACCGTCAACTCCAGTGTCTCGGCCCAGAGGGCTGCCGCCGACTCAAGCACGATCAGGCGTTGCTCGCCCAGGGTGGTTCCGGCGTTTCCGCCCACGGGAGACCTCGGTGCGGGGTCATTGAGGCCCACGCCCGCCGGATCCAGGTTGACGATCACCAGCTCGCCTGCCTGTGCGATGTTTCCGACAGCAAAAATCAAAAATCCGGTCACCGCCATGACGAAGGATCGAATCATTTCGCACCTTCAGAGTCATCGGCCAGCGTACTACCGGGCGGCCGCAGGAAACCGGACAAGACCTCCCAGCGGTCTGCGCAAAGCTGCTCAACGCGTGAGTGCTCACCCAGCCGTGCAGCATTGATGTGCCTGAACCGGCCCTGCAGGTCCACCCGAACCGATCCGTCGGGCAACCTGACCTCAACCAGCCCCTCATCGGACTGACTCAGCGCTTGACGCAAGCGGTCTTCCTCACGCAGCGCTTCCGGATCCGGACGGCGGTAGCCCAGAATTTCACCGGTCTCCGGATCAACATTGATCGTCAGACCAGCCGACGACCCGACTTGCTGCACCGTCTCTTTTGAAGTCGAATCGCGGTCGGACACGTCGAATTCCGAAGATCCCGGGACGGAAACGAGCAATGCCGGAAGCCCGAGAAAGATCAGAATTTTTGCCGAGTGCATACCCATGTAGCCGCTTCCTGTGCTGGCAGATGCACAAAGAGCCTACACCGTCCGGCGCCGATTCGCCACCAGCAGCCCTGCTGCAGGCAAAATCGCGGCGATAACGAACAATCAGCCGAACCCAGCCAAAGCCCGGCCTCCAATCACCTGTGAGCTTCAGTTCAGTTTCTCGCAGATCGCATCGGCGAAGTTGTCGGTCGTCCCGCTGCCGCCCAAGTCCGGAGTCGTGCGGTCCCCACTTGCGATCACGTGGCCTATGGCCAGGCGCAGACGGCGCGCCTTGTCGTGCATGTCCAGGTGTTCCAGCATCTGTGCGGCCGCCAGCAGCAGAGCACAGGGGTTGGCAATGCCACGCCCGGCGATGTCCGGCGCCGAGCCGTGGACGGCTTCAAACATCGCCGCTTTTTCGCCGATATTGGCGCCGGGCGCCAGACCGAGCCCGCCCACCAGTCCGGCACATAAATCCGAAATGATGTCGCCGAACAGATTGGTGGTCACGATCACATCAAACCGTTCCGGCCGCATGACCAGCTGCATGCAGGCGTTGTCCACGATCATGTCGTCGCAGTCGATGTCCACGTAGTCCGAGGCCACATCGCGCGCCACGCTCAGAAACATGCCGGTGACGTCTTTGAGAATATTGGCCTTGTGAACCACGGTAACCCGCTTGCGGCCGGCCTTGCGCGCCAGCTCGAAGGCAAAGCGCACGATGCGTTCACAGCCGGCGCGGGTGGCAATCATCTTCGACTCGGCGCGGTCTCCATCCGGCGAGGTGAATGCACCCTCTCCCAGGTAGGCCCCCTCAGTATTCTCTCTTACGGTAATCAGATCGACATTTTCGTAGCGGGACAGGGAGCCGCGAAAACTGATCGCCGGACGTACGTTGGCGTAGAGGTCGAAGTGTTTGCGAAGCGCGACATTAAGCGACTTGAACCCGCCACCAACCGGCGTGGTCAGTGGCGCCTTGAGCGCAACGCCGTTGCGCTCGATCGATTTCAGAGTCGCCGAGGGCAACAGATCGCCGGTCTCGTCCTGCGCGGCCAGGCCGGCAAGCTGATAGTCGTAGGTCAATCCAGTGTCGAGCGCGTCGATCACCTTCAGAGCGGCTTCCATGATTTCCGGGCCGATGCCGTCGCCGCGGATGACGGTAATTTCCTGCGTCACGCGAAATGATTCAAAAGTGCAGATCCACAGCCTCTTATTATAGCTGTGCGCCGCCTATTCAACCGACGAGTTGTTTCCGTCAGGTCCGGTTTCGAGCAGACGATCCAGCTCTCCCTGACGATCAAGCAGGCTCAGATCGTCGAAGCCGCCGACATGGCGGTCACCGATGAAAATCTGCGGCACCGTATGGCGGCCGCTGCGCTGCATCATTTCGGCTCTCTTGCTGGACTGAACATCAATCGGCACTTCCGTCCAGCGTGCGCCCTTGGACTGGAGCAGGCTGCGCGCGGCCGTACAGAACGGGCAAGTTGAGGTGGCGTACATGACAATCGGCGGGTGGGACATGAATTTCCTCCAAAGTTTTTCTGACCAGAACTCCAAAAAACGCAAAATCCTGCACGGGCGAGGCATCCACGAACGGTCACAAACACCAGTCCGGCGGCGGCAATCCACCGTATTTGCAGGCCAGCCGAATCGGGCCATCCGGGAACAGGCGATAGAGAAAGCGACTGCCAGCCACCTCCGGCCTGCTCTGTTTCAGAGCACTCACCACAGTGCGCATCAAGGGCGGATTGCCGTAAGTCAGATGGTAATCCCGCACGAACTCAATCAGCCACCAATGATCCTCGGCCAATTCAATGCCGTCCTGAGCAGCCAGCCGGTCGGCCACAGTGGGCGTCCAGTCTCTGACGTCGACAAGGTGGCCGTGCTCGTCAAGTGCAGGCGCGGCGTCGACAGAAGAATGAGCGGAACCGGTTTGTGCCTTCGTCATGCGTGAATGATGACATCAGCGGCGGGCAGCCGCGATAAATCCTCGGGCCCGAGCCATTCGACGCCGCTCGGGAGATCGTCTTTCAAAGCCGGCTCAGCGGCACCCGACACCCCAGCCGCGACCCGTATTTCGGCCAGATCGTGCTCCAGCAACTGTAGCCATCCGGCCGCATCGGCCCCGCTCAACAGGCTGCCGGCCGAACCGATGAGCAGCACTTCAAGGGGGAGATCGAGGCTGGCCGCTGCCAGCACCAGTTCCAGCAGCTCGCGGCGCTCATCCTCCGGCGGCAAATCGGTCACAACAACGCGGTAGCGACGTTTACTCACCCAGCGCTCCGAAACTGATCACGGAATCGGCGCGATCGGCGGCATCCCAGAACTGGACCAGGCTTCCCGGCTCAAAGCCCTCGGGCGGCTGACCGGCATGACGGCGACGCCAGCCGGCTGAGCACAACATCAGTGTCGCGGACTGACCGACATCCAGCACGGACTCCAGCGCGGCGCCCTCCCCAGCCCAGTCCAGTCCGGGGCCATGCAAGAACAGCAGGCGCCGGACATCGCGCCGTGATTCAAGATGGCGACGAACGCGATTCCGCGACCGGGCGTCTGGACGACAACGGATCAACATGACTTCGTCATACAACAACGACTATCCTCCCAAGGGAACGCATTCAAGCGGACTGAAACCTTACCCCCAAGCCTGGGTCTCAATGTTTATGGCGTGGCGAATCTTCGGACAAATCATTTTCAGCGGCCTCGTCGCCCTGATGAGTTTCAGTGTAGCGGCACAGTCATCGGTGCGTCTGCCCGATATGGGCAGCACGACCACGCGGGTCTTGAGCCCGGAGGACGAGCGCACTTTTGCCGCAGATTTCGAGCGTTTCCTTCGCGCCAACAACCTGTTGATCGAGGATCCGATAATCCGTGATTATTTCAAGGACATGGGTTTTCGCATTGTTTCGTTTTCTTCTCGCAGCAACGCACCTTTCAGCTTTTTCGTCATCCGTGAGCCCAGCATCAACGCCTTCGCCGCACCGGCCGGCGTGATCGGCCTGCATTCCGGGCTGATTCTGACCGCGCAGTCCGAGGCCGAAGTGGCCGGCGTCGTTGCCCACGAAATCGCTCACGTGACCCAGGACCATCTGGCCCGCGCCATGGAGGCCCAACAGGCCACCAGTCTGCCCACGATGCTGGCCTCACTCGCTCTGGCGATCGCGGCCGGCGCAGCCGGCAGCGCCGACGCCAGCCAGGCGGTGTTGATGAGCGGCATGGGCCTGGCCCAGCAATTCTCCATCAACCACACCCGGCAAGCCGAAGCCGAGGCCGACCGCGTCGGCATCCGCTACCTGGCCGCAGCCGGATTCGACCCGCACGGCATGGTGGCTTTTTTCGAGCGCCTGAATGTCGCCAGCCGGGCCATGGGCCAGGGGCCGCCGGAATATCTTCGCACCCACCCGCTGACGGTCAACCGAATCGCCGAAGCGCGCAGTCGGGCCGACGCAATGACTGTGCGCGAACAGCGCGACGGTAAACAGTTCCACTATGTGCAGGCCCGCCTGCGCGTCATCATGAGCAATCGTCCGGATCAGGCGATCGACTGGTTCCGTTTGCGCCTGGAGCGGGAAGACCGACCCGCCCGTCCCATGCACTACGGCCTGGCTTTGGCCAACATCCGTGCACGCGATTTCGACCCGGCGCGAGAACAGGTCGAAATCCTGCTGCAGGCCGACCCCGATCGTCAGCTTTTTCGGCTGCTCCATGCGGAATTGCTGCAGGCTGAAGGCAAAAGCCGGGAAGCCGTGGAAATCTTGAGTGATCTCTATCAATCCTTTCCCGGCAGCAACGCCGTAACCGTGCAGTATGTCGATGCACTGATGCACGAATCAGACCCCGAGCTGGCCGCCCGCGCCGCCACCGTGGCTCGGGCACACCTGCGCGATCACCCGCGCGACCTGCGCATGACAGAAATGCTCGCGCGTGCCGCCGACCGCGCCGGCGACCCAGTCCGGGCCCAAGAGGCGCTGGCCGAAAGCTACTACCTGCGCGGCGGGGTCTCCGAGGCCATCGTCCAGCTTGAAAAAGCGGTCGCCCGAGATGATCTTGATTTTTACCAGCGCGCCCGCATCAACGCGCGACTCAATGACCTTCGCAGCCAGCACTTGCGGCGTATGAACACCCGTCGGTAAGCGGGCCTGTTAACCCGGCCGGGTTAATGACAGCAAACCGGTTCGCGTTGCTTGCCTGGCGAGCTCGGGCTTGGTGTAGAGTGGAAAGCGACACCCCACGCTTTGGCAAGCAACACGCAATCATGTCCGAGATCGACCCAGGTTCGCGCCGCAGCATCGGTCAGCAGGCCACCGAACTGAACGAATGGCGGCACGAGGATCTGACCCAGCCCGAACTGCTGTTCAACCGCGAACTAAGCCTGCTGGCATTCACCAAACGGGTGCTGGCCATGGCCAGCGACGATCGCATCCCCCTGCTGGAACGCCTGCGCTTCCTGTGCATTTCGTGCACCAACCTGGATGAGTTTTTCGAAGTCCGGGTCGCGTCACTGAAACAGCGCATTCAGCACGGCGCGAACCAGCCCGGCCCCGACGGCATGACGCCCAAAGCCGTGCTGGCGGCCATCCGCGAAGCGGTGCTCAGGATGATCGAGCAGCAGTACGGGGTCATGAACAACGAGCTCACGCCGGCGCTGGCCGAAGAAGGCATCCACATCGTCCGGCGCACCAAGTGGACGCGCAAGCAGCGCCGCTGGCTGCATCACCACTTTCGCCGTGAGCTGATGCCCGTGCTCAGCCCACTGGGGCTGGACTCGGCCCACCCGTTTCCGCGCATTCTCAACAAGAGCCTGAATTTCGCCGTCTCCCTGGAAGGCCAGGACGCTTTCGGCCGCGACAGCGGGATGGCCCTGGTGCGCGCACCGCGCTCGCTACCGCGCATTATTCACATCCCCAAAAGCTACACCCGCGGCCCCAACGATTTCGTCTTTCTCTCGTCGATCATGCATGCCTTCATCGACGAGTTGTTTCCCGGCATGAAGGTGCGCGGCTGCTACCAGTTTCGGGTCACGCGCAACAGCGAGTTGTTCGTCGACGAAGAAGAAATCGAGGACCTGGCCCGGGCCCTGGAAGGCGAGCTTCTGGGGCGTGGTTTTGCCGAGGCGGTTCGGCTGGAAGTCGCCACCAACTGCCCGGACAGCATCGTCCGTTTTCTGGCGGCCAAATTCGGCCTGCATGAAGAGAGCATCTACCGCTGCGACGGCCCGGTCAATCTCAACCGCATGAGCGCGATCTGCGATCTCACCGATCGTCCTGATCTCAAGTTTCCCGCCTTTCAGCCCCGCACGGCAAAAGCACTGATGCCCGGCGGCAATCTGTTTGCCGCGATTCGCCGCAGGGACTATCTACTGCATCATCCCTACGACAGCTTCCAGTCCGTGGTCGATCTGCTCCGCCAAGCCGTCAACGACACCTCGGTTCTGGCCATCAAGCAAACGCTTTATCGAACCGGCGTGGACTCGGCCATCGTCCGGCTGCTGATCGAGGCCGCGCGCGCAGGCAAGGATGTCACCGTAATCGTCGAGCTGCGCGCCCGCTTCGATGAGGAAGCCAACATCACCCTGGCCAATCGCCTGCAGGAAGCCGGCGTCCAGGTGGTCTACGGCGTGGTCGGCTACAAGACCCACGCCAAGATGATGCTCATCGTCCGGCGCGAACGTGGCCGCCTGCATCGCTATATTCACCTGGGCACGGGCAACTATCACCAGGGAACGGCCAAGGCCTACACCGACTGGGGCATGCTCAGCGCCAATGCCGAACTGGCTCAGGACGTGCACCGGATTTTCCATCAGCTGTCCGGCCTGGGCCGGGCTCAGGCGCTGAACCAGCTGATCCAGTCGCCGTTCGATCTGCACCGATTCCTGCTCGACCGGATCGCACGCGAAACCGCCCACGCCGAAGCCGGCCGCCCGGCCAGGGTCTGCGCCAAGATGAATTCACTGACCGAGCCGGAACTGGTCCGCGCCCTGTATCGTGCCTCGCGTGCCGGCGTCCAGATCCGGCTTGTCGTGCGCGGTATCTGCTGCCTACGGCCGGGCGTTACCGGTCTGTCGGAGAACATCCGGGTGCGCTCCATTCTCGGCCGTTTCCTGGAGCACAGCCGCGTATACCACTTCGCCAACGACGGGCAGCCAGAAACCTACGCCGCCAGTGCCGACATGATGGAGCGAAACCTGTTCCAGCGAGTCGAGACCTGTTTCCCGATTCTCGATCCGGAAGGCGCCCGGCGCGTGCTGCGCGAATCGGTCGAGCTGGCCTTTGCCGACAACCGAAGCGCCTGGGAACTGCAGCCAGACGGAAGATATGAACTGGCCTACCCGGCCGAGGGCGAAGACAGCCGGGCACTGCAGGACATCCTTATGGCCGAAGCCCTTGAAGCCTGAGCGCCAGACATTCGCGGCCATCGACCTGGGCAGCAACAGCTTCCACATGATCGTCGCCCGCGACGAGCATGGCGAGCTTCGCGTGATTGACCGAATCAAGGAGATGGTTCGCCTCGGGGGCGGTCTCGACGATGACGGTCGGCTTGACGAACAAACGCGCCAGGCCGCGCTCGCCTGTCTGGCCCGGTTCGGTCAGAGAATCAAGGGCATACCGGATACCAACGTGCGCGCCGTTGGCACCCAGACCTTCCGCCGGCTGCGCAACCCCGCGACTTTTCTGGTGGTCGCTGAAACCGCGCTGGGCAGCGCCATCGACATCGTCAGCGGACGCGAAGAGGCGCGCCTGGTCTACATCGGCGTCCAGCGCAACATGCCGGCCGATGTCGGGCGCCGCCTGGTCATTGATATCGGCGGCGGGTCGACCGAGATCGTGGCCGGCGACACGCTTGACCCGGTCCTGGCCGAAAGCATATCGTTCGGCTGCGTGGCCACGACCCGCCTGGCCTTTCCCGACGGCCGGCTCACCCTTGAGCGCTGGCGCGATATGCGGGCTCGGACCCTGGCCGAACTACAGCAGTTCAGCGCCACCTTTCGCAGTTACGGCTGGGACCAGGCGGTGGGCACCTCCGGCACGATCAAAGCCGTACAGTCCATGCTGCGTGCGCTCCACCCCGACCGGCCGGCCGGCATCACGCGACCCTTGCTGCGCGATCTGCGCGATCGATTCATGGCGGCCGGAGATATTGAGAAACTGGATCTGGCGGGCCTGTCGGAGCGGCGTCGGCCGGTGATTGCCGGCGGCGTGCTGGTGCTGGATGCCGTCATGAAGGCGCTGCGTATCGAGCGCCTGCAGGTCTCAGAATTCGCCCTGCGCGAGGGCCTGTTATACGACCTGCTGGGCCGACTCGGCGCTGATGACCCCCGCGACCAGACCGTCAACGGTATGGCGCGCCGCTACGAATGCGATGCAGCCCAGGCCGAACGCGTCATCGCCTGGGCCAGCGCCGCTTTTGACCAGGTAGCCGCCAGCTGGCAGCTCGACGCCGGCGGACGGGATCTGCTGCGCTGGGCCGGTCAGCTGCATGAAATGGGTCTGGCGATCGCCCACGACAACGCCGCCGAACACGGCGGTTACATTCTCCAGCACGCCGACATGCCGGGTTTTACCCGCAACGAGCAGGCCTTGATGGCCTTGCTGGTCGCCATGCAGCGCAAGCGTCCTGATCCTGACCGCATCCAGACTCTGCCGCCGCGTTTGCACCAGACGGCTCGATACCTGCTGGCCCTGATGCGCCTGGCCGTGCTGTTCAAACGGGCCCGGTCAGACAGCGACGCGGTGGATTTTAAATTGCGCGCGAAAAGTCCGGAAAAATTGAAGCTATCTCTGCCGGCCGGATGGCTGGACGCTCACCCCCTGACCCAGCAGGATCTGATTGCCGAACAAACCCACCTCGCCGGTCTGGGCCTGAATCTGAAGATTGTCGAGCGTGACCGCGCCGGCGCCATTGCCTAGCTGGCAACCCAGTGGCCGCTTTGAGTGGCTGCGGCTGCGTGGCCGAATCCAGGCCGAAATCCGAAATTTTTTCGAAGCACGCGGCGTGACTGAAGTCACCACGCCGCTCCTGACCGCTTGCGGGGTGAGTGATCCACAGATCCAGAGCCTCGAACTCGGCGTCGACCAGGGATTTTTGCGAACCTCGCCCGAGTACTATCACAAGCGATTGCTGGCGGCCGGCTTCGGCGATCTCTACGAAATGGGCCCGGTGATGCGCGCGGCCGAACACGGGCGCCGGCATCGCCTGGAGTTCACGCTACTGGAATGGTACCGGCTCGGGCTGGACTGGGAACAGCTGGCGGCGGAAGCCCTGGATCTGATCCAGACCTGCAGCCGGCGGGTGGGCCGGAGCTGGAAAACGCAGATGCTGTCCTGGCAGACGGCTTTCACCCAAACCCTGGACTTCGACCCGCTGAAGCTCGGCGCCGATGCGAGCACTGACGAGACTCTCCTGACCCTTACCGAAAATCTGCCTGCCGACTGCGATCAGAAGATGCGGCTGGATTACCTGATGGTCAGCCGAATCCAGGCCAGCCTGCCGCCCGACCAGCTCACGGTGATTTACCACTATCCGGCCGATCAGGCCGCCCTGGCCGAACTCGAGCCCGAAGATCCGCGCCTGGCGCGACGCTTCGAAGTCTTCGCCGGTTCACTGGAGCTGGCCAACGCCTACCAGGAGCTGCGCGACCCGCTGGAGCAGGCGCGACGCTTCGACGAGGACAATCGTCGTCGCCAGGGGCTCGGCTTGCCCACCATGCCAACCGATGAAGCCTTGCTGGCCGCGCTGGCTCACGGCCTGCCCGCCTGCTCCGGGATTGCCCTGGGCGTGGATCGATTGATGATGGCCCTGACCGGAACCGAGGACATTTCAGAGGTCATCGCCTTCAGCTGATTCAGCCGGTCGCTCGTCGGGCACCGGCATACCCGAATTCGGCGTCTGATCCCGAGCACGACGCTCCCGCAGGCGCTGGCCCATCAGATCGAGCCGGGCCGGAAGCGACATGTCGTTCGGCGCGTAAGACCGTCTCAGGGTCGTCGAGTCGACTTCCCTTAAACCCTCCAGCGTCTCGACCCACCAGGTGGCGGTTTCCGCATCGGCCCGCACGAGATACCCGTAATCCCGCCGGCCATCGTGAAACTCCAGGGTCAGCAGGGTCTCGGGGTGCGTGCGCGCCAGGACAGGCTGCTGCTCCGAGGCCTCGCGTGCCGGAATCACTTTGACCTCGCCGTCCGGCAGCACCAGTTCCTGGATCCGACCCGGCCAGATTTCGACCAGGGCATGCCTGGCCGGCAGAGCCAGCAGCACCAAAAACGTGAAAACAAAGCCCGCACTGATTGACCCTCGTCTGAGCCAGCGGATTTCAGAGCTTGGCAACACGACAAAAATATAGCACGATGACCAGCAAGCGACGCTTTCCGGGCGACGCGCTGGGGAACAGGAGCCGCCTTCTTCAATGAAGCCGCCATCACATATTCGTCTGGCCAGGCGCGGGGAGCTTGAAACGATCGAGCAATTGATCGATAGCCAATTGCCGGATCTGACGCAGCCCGGTCATCGGCGCACGGCGCTCGAACACCAGCTCAGCGAGCTGATCGAAGACGGCTGCCTGATCATCGCCGAAGCCAATCGGCGCTGCGCTGGTCTGCTGGCCCTGGATCTGATGCAGCAGCAGATCATTGCCTGTCATCTCGATACCGCGCTGCTCGACAAGTCGGCACCGCAGCGAATGATCCATCTGGCCGAGCAGCGTGCACTGTGCTTCGGCATCCGTTCATTGTGCTGCGCGGTCCAGGTTGCCGCCCTGAGCTTCGTTCGTTCCCTCGGATATACCCCGGACACTGACGAGCAGACCGAGGGCATGCATATTGTGCGCAAGAGGCTTGACCCGATCGCCGAGCCCTGGCAGCGCGCGATCCTGCATCAGCACGCGGAACTCGGCATTCCTGAAGACTATGGCGCCCGGCATCGTTTCCCCATGGTCGAAGACTGTCGGAATCCGGAGCTGATCGGATTGGACATCTACGATCGCGAACAGTGGCTGGCGCCGGCCGCTGCGGCTGCCTGGCGGGAAATGCGCGACGCGGCCGCCAACGCCGGGGTTGTTCTTCAGGTCGTATCCGCTTTTCGCAGTCGCGACTACCAGGCAAACCTGATTCGCGCCAAGCTGGACAAGGGTCTGACCATGAAACAGATCCTGCGGGTCTCGGCCGCGCCCGGTTTCAGCCAGCATCACAGCGGGCGGGCTCTGGATCTCAAGACCCCGGGCTCATCGGCACTTGAGCAGGATTTCGCCGACACCAGCGCCTACCGCTGGTTGACCGCCAACGCCCGCTACTTCGGCTTCACCGAAACGCTGCCGCGAAACAACCGCCACGGCATTATCTGGGAGCCGTGGCACTGGTATTACGGCAAGGGCACAACACGATCTTGATCAGCTTTTCTTGATTTGCGCGTACGCGTCGAGGGCACGCCGGCGACTGCCCTTCAAATCAACAATCGGGCCGGGATACCCCTCGAAGCGCTCGCCGTCCGCCAGGGGCTCATGGACGCTCGAGCCCGGGCGGTTTTCCAGCTCCTGGCACCAGAGGCGCACGTAGGCGCCGTCCGGGTCGAATTTCTGGCCCTGCAGGACCGGGTTGAATACGCGGAAATAGGGAGCGGCATCTGCGCCGCAGCCGGCCGTCCACTGCCAGCCGGCCGTGTTGTTGCCCAGGTCGGCATCCACCAGCGTGTCCCAGAACCAGCGTGCGCCTTCCTGCCAGGGAATCAGCAGATTCTTGGTCAGGAAAGAAGCCACGATCATGCGCACCCGGTTGTGCATCCAGCCGGTTCGCCACAATTCGCGCATGCCGGCATCGACCATCGGGATGCCGGTCTGACCCCTTTGCCAGGCTTTCAGGTCATCGCGGTAATCGTCGGGCTCGCGCCACGGAAACGCCTCGAACTGCTGCTTGAGCGGCTGATCGGGCAGATGCGGATGGTGAAACAGCAAATGGGCGGAAAATTCGCGCCAGGCAATTTCGCGCAAAAAGGACCAGCGTCCTTTGCCGTCCGGCAGTTCGCCGGCCTCATTGAGCGCCCGCACGACCTGGCCGGGCGAAAGTTCGCCGGAATGCAGATGCGGCGAGAGGCGCGAAGTGCCGTGCCGGTCCGGATGATTACGCGTGGTCTCGTAACCGGAAACCGCGGATGCCACGAATTCATCCAGCCGGCGCCGAGCCGCCAGCTCACCGGGCTCCCAGCGCCGGCCAAAGCCGTCGGCCCAGTCACGCGCCGGCAACAGTTCCAGTTCGGCCAGCTCAGCGCTGGCCGGCCAGCGTTTCGGGCCGGCCAGTTCGCGTGGCTCTGCCGCGGCCTTAGGCGCCAGCCAGCGCTTCTGCATCTGTTTCCAGAACGGGGTGAAGACCAGATACGGTGTGCCGTCGTCTTTCAGCAGGTTCCAGGGTTCGAACAGCAAAGTCCCGCCGAAGCTTCGGGCCGTCAGGCCGCCCTCGACCAGCCAGCGCTTGAGCCGCTTGTCGCGCTCGACGAATTTCGGCTCGTAGATGCGGTTCCAGTAGACGGCTTCCGCGCCGGTCACGCGACGGATTCGGTCCAGTTCCGCTTCGGTATCACCGCGGGCCAGAATCAAACGGCTGTTGCGTTGCTGCAGACGCTCCTGCAGGTGCTCCAGGCTGTGGTGCAGCCACCAGCGACTGGCTGCTCCCGGGGCCCAGTCGCCTTCGGCTTCCGGGTCCCAGATGAAGACCGGCACAACGACATCGTGATGGTGCCGGGCGTAATCGAGCGCAGGCTGGTCGGCCAGGCGCAGATCACGCCTGAACCAGACAATGGCGGTAGAGGTCATGGCCTCAAGCTTCTATAGCCCGTCGTCAAGGCGCGGTGAACTCAGGCTCCGACGCTGCGCCGCTCCTGGCGCGCGGCATCCGAGCGACGGCTGGCCAATTCATCCAGATAGCCATCTTGCAGACCCGTGACGTATTGGCCGCTGAAACAGGAGCTGTCGAAACCGGCCAGGGCGCGATTCTTGCCTCTGACGGCTTTTTCCAGCTCGGCCAGATCCTGGTAGATCAGCCGGTCCGCGCCGATGAGCTGGCAGACCTCCTCCTCGCTTCGGCCGGCAGCGATGAGCTCGCTGGTCGCCGGCATGTCGATACCGTAGACGTTGGGGAAGCGCACCGGTGGGGAGGCCGAAGCCAGATAAACCCGGCGGGCGCCGGACTCACGCGCCATCTGGATGATTTGACGCGAAGTCGTTCCGCGGACGATGGAATCATCGACCAGCAGCACGTTCTTGTTGCGAAACTCCAGCGGGATGGTGTTGAGTTTGCGTCTGACCGAGCGGGCGCGCTCATCCTGCCCGGGCATGATGAAGGTTCTGCCGATA
The DNA here is from genome assembly GCA_964623655.1 of uncultured Wenzhouxiangella sp. GTDB lineage: Bacteria > Pseudomonadota > Gammaproteobacteria > Xanthomonadales > Wenzhouxiangellaceae > Wenzhouxiangella. Next base: position 4,306 of record CAZUTZ010000011.1, on the reverse strand, counting down.
TAACGGTTCTTGATCAGACCTTCGCGATATTTCACGCCCAGCAGCTGCGACAGGGGCAGGCAGGCAGTGCGGCTGGTATCCGGTACCGGGATCACCGCATCGATGTCGTGATCCGGCCACTCGCGCAGGATCTTCGCCGCCAAGGCTTCACCCATGCGCAGTCGCGCCTTGTAGACCGACAGATCGTCGATCATGGAATCGGGGCGGGCAAAGTAGACGTATTCGAACAGGCACGGTGTGTGCGCCTGTGCCAGAGAACTGACGTGACGATGCAGCTCCCCGTCCATGGTGATCAGCACGCTCTCGCCCGGCTGCAAATCGCCGACCAGATCAAAGCCCAGGATATCGAGTACCACGGTCTCGGAGGCCAGGATGTATTCCTTGCCCTCCGGCGTCTCGCGCTGTCCCAGCACAATGGGGCGGATGCCGTGCAAATCTCGCAGACCCAGCAGCCCCACGCCCGCAATCAGGGCAACCGTGGCATAGCCGCCTTGACAGCGCTCATGCACCCCGTCGACCGCGGCAAAAACCCGCGACGGCGTCATCCGGATGCCGCTGTGCCGCGATAGCTCGTGGGCCAGCACGTTCAGCAGCACCTCCGAGTCCGACTCGGTGTTGATATGGCGCCGATCCTGTTCGAACAGGGCCTCGCTCAACGTGTCGGAATTGATCAGATTGCCGTTGTGCCCGAGGGCGATGCCGCACGGCGAATTGACATACATCGGCTGCGCTTCGTCGGGCCGATCACAGCCGGCCGTCGGATAGCGCACGTGGCCGATGCCGATGTCGCCGGTCAGTCCGGCCACCGATGCCTCGGCGAACACATCCCGAACCAGACCCATGCCGCGCGCCGAGCGCATGCGGCCGGCATCCAGCGTCGTCATGCCCGCGGCATCCTGCCCTCGATGCTGCAGGATTGTCATGGCGTCGTAGAGTCGCGCTGCGACGGGCGACTGACCGTAAATACCCACAATTCCACACATTGTCTAATCCACCTCAGCGCCGGAGTCCGGCGGCACATGCTCGCGCACCGATTCGGGAAACTGCTGGACCACCGCTACTGCCAGGCGCTCGAACTCGGGCAGCAGGCGCGATTCCTGCCACCATGGATCGTCCGGAAACGGCGTCATCCGCGCGATGATGACCGCCACCAGCACGATGGCGACACCGCGCAGAGCACCGAACAGGGCACCGAACATTCTGTCGGTGCCGCTCAAACCCGTCCCGGCCACCAGCTTTCCCAGTAAATAATTGATCAAACCACCTACGATCAAGACCAGCACAAAAACGCCAACGAAGGCGATGATCAGGCGCACAGACGGCATCTCGATCCAAGGATTCATCTGCTCTGCGAGCGGGTTGGCGGCCATGAGCCCGGCATAAACCGCCACAACCCATACCAGCAGCGAAAACACCTCGCGAATGAACCCGCGAAACAGGCTGACCAGCATGGATAAGCCGCAGATCACCAGAATGGCGATGTCGGCGCTGTTCATGCCCGCTTATTCACGGTCAGGGATGACTGACGATCAGCCCTTCGAGGCCCGCATCGTCGAGTAGCTCGCGCCGAAGGCTGGCCGCCTCGTCGCGCGAACCCGCCGTGCCGACCCGGACTCGCCAGATCTCTCTCGGCCCGGTCTCGTCGGGATGGATGAAGGCATCATATCCCTGCCCGATCAGTTGCTCGGTCAGGCGATCGGCATTGGCCCGGCTGGTAAACGACCCAACCTGCACCGAGAAGCCGGAGGCGCGCTCGGCTGGCGCATCATTGTCCGCCGGCGCCGACACGACCACTGGCTCAACTCCGGCCACCGTCGCCGCGATCTGCGCCATGGCCCGTTCGGCATCAGAACGCGTGCGGTAGGGACCGGTACGCACTCGATGGAGACTCGCTTCACCTCGGACGACAACATCCGAGCTGGCCGAATGACCGAGCGCTTCAAGTCGATCGGTCATCCCGCTGGCCGTATCGTCGGAACTGAAACTGCCCACCTGGACCATGAAAGATCCGTCGGCGGCGCTGGGTTCCGCGGCTGGCGGATCGGCGGGCTCCGGCGCTTCGCGTGTCTCGGCATCAGGATCCGGACCGGTTTCCGGCTCGGTCTCGGACGGCTCGGGTTCCGGTGCCAGTGCCGGCGCAGGCTCGGTCAGATCAGGCGCATCATCGGTCGGCTCATCTGGTGCCGGCGTGTCGGGCTCCAGCAGACTGATTTCGCGATCCGGCGGCTCGGGCGCGGCGCGCTCGGCTTCACGCTCCGGCGGCACTTCGCGCGCCTGATCCGGATCAAGGGGCAGCCGCCGTACGGACCGGCTATCCGCCGGTGGCGGCGGCAACTCGACTGCCGAATCACGCGCCTGATCGCGTCCCGGTTCTTCATCGAAAAACATCGGCACGAAAATCACGGCCAGCGCGATCAGGATGGTCGCGCCGACTAGACGCTGTTTGAGGACTTTGTCCATGGTCTCCTCCGGTCGCGCTGGTCCAAGCGCCGGTTCAAGAATTCGGCGGCCGCTGCAACGGTGCGGAAAGAACCGAACACCACAATACGATCATCTGATTCGCTGGTCTGCAGAGCGCGATTCACAGCGGCCGCAACAGATTCTACCGTCTCCACCGCTCCGGCGACAGGAATCTCACGCAAGCCGTCCGCCAACTGCGCCGCCGGTCGGGCGCGATCGCCCTCCAGACCGGAAACCAGCCAGCGATTGAAACAGGGATTCAGCGCGCGCCCGATTGACCGGATGTGCTTGTCGGCCAGGACGCTGAACACCGCCGTGCTGGAAGCACCTTCAGCAACCGGCCCCAGGGCACCGGCAAGCGCCCGGGCGGCGGCAGCGTTGTGGGCCACATCCAGCCACACAGCCGGTTGACTGACCACTTGCTGCAGGCGCCCCGGAAGGCGGACCTGCTCCAGCCCCGCCGCCAGGTTTTCATCCGAAATCGCCAGGCGATCGCCGAGCGCCAGTACGGCCATCACCGCGCAGGCGGCATTGCCCAACTGCCAATCACCGCCCAGTGCGGGCCGCGGCAGGCGGTAGACCTGACCGGCCCAGTCCAGCCGAAATTCGTCACCCGGCAAAGAACGCCAGCGAAAATCGCGTCCAGCCAGGGCCAGATTCGCCTCACTGGCTCGCAGGACCGGCTCCAATCCGGCCGGCAGTCGACGTTCACCGACAATCAGCGGGCGGCCGGCGCGCGCAATGCCGGCTTTTTCTCGTCCGATGCTCAGTCGGGTCCGGCCCAGCCATTCGGTATGATCCAGGCCGATGGATGTCATCACCGCCACGTCGGCATCGACGACGTTGACGGCATCCAGCCGCCCCCCCAGACCCACCTCCAGCACCGCGACATCCGGCCGATGCGCCATCGCCACGGCCAGTGCGGCCAGGGTCACGTGTTCGAAATAAGTCAGCTGAACGTCGCCCCGGGCTTGTTCAACCAGGCTCAGCCCCTCGACGATGCGCCGGCTGGTAGCGGGCTTGCCGTCGACCCGGATGCGCTCGTTGAAGTCCAGCAGATGCGGGGAGGTGTAAGCCAGCGTGCTGATCCCGGAGGATCGACAGATCGCTTCGATCATGGCGACAACGGAACCCTTGCCGTTGGTGCCGGCAACCGTGATGACCGGGCATGGCAGCGGCACAAGCCCCAGACGCCCGGCGACTTCGCGCACACGATCCAGGCCCAGCTCGATCCTGGACTCCGGCATGCGCTGCTCCAGCTGCAGCAACCAGTCCTGCAGCCCCTGGGTCAAACGGGGCTATTCCTCGGCCGGGACCGCTGGCTCCGGATCCTCATCCGGGCCGAGAACCTCGCCTTCGCGCACCGGAGAGACGCGGGCATTGAGGAGCATGCGCAGCAGACGATGCACGCGCTGGCGCAGATCCCGACGATCGACGATTTGATCAATGGCGCCCTTGTCCAGCAGGAATTCGGAGCGCTGAAAGCCTTCCGGCAATTTCTCGCGCACGGTTTGCTCGATCACCCGCGGCCCGGCGAAACCGATCAAGGCGTTGGGCTCGGCCAGATTGATATCTCCAAGCATGCCCAGGCTCGCTGAAACGCCGCCGGTGGTTGGGTGCGTCAGCACGGAGATGTAGGGCAGGCCCTGCTCGGCCATGCGCGCCAGCCCGGCCGAGGTCTTGGCCATCTGCATGAGCGAAAACAAGCCCTCCTGCATTCGCGCACCCCCGGAGGCCGAAAAGCAGATCAGGGGGGTCTGGTGCTCGAGACAGGCGCGCACGCCCAAAAGGAAGCGCTCTCCCACCACCGAGCCCATGGATCCACCCATGCAGCGAAAATCAAAAG
>CAZUTZ010000010.1:0-19918 GCA_964623655.1 uncultured Wenzhouxiangella sp. | reverse complement strand
ATGGTGCCGGGGGCGGGAATCGAACCCGCACTCTGTTTCCAGAACCGGATTTTGAATCCGGCGCGTCTACCAGTTCCGCCACCCCGGCAGGGGTAGTCCGTTATTGTCGGGCCGATTTGCTGCGGTGTAAAGCCCTATCGATCAGGATTGATTCAGGAAGACCTGATCAGGCGGCGTCGAGTTGCAGGCTGCGCGGTTCGCGCAGATACCAGTCGCCGTTCAGCGGCTTGAAAGCGCTGCACTGGTTCATTGCGCCGGCATAGATGTGCAGGGTCACGGCGAGTTCGCCCAGGTCCGGATTGGCAATGCTGTGATACTCGTGCGGCGGAATCAGGCTGCCGGCGCTGCCCGTGCCGGTGCGCATCACGGTTCGGCGCTCCAGAAGGAAGCGTTCTCCCTGCTGCTCCATCAGCTCATACTGCTGCACTTCGATGCTGCCGTGCCAGACGGCTTCCACGCACCACATCCCGGAATGGTCATGGATTGGCGTGCCCTGGCCGGGCGCCCAGGTCATGGCCATCACGCTGTAGCCGAGCGTCGGATCCTGGTGCAGCAGCCGGCGCTGGTAGTGGTCGGGTGAAAAGTCGTAAATGCTGTCGGGCAATTGAATTCGCGGATCGCCGAACAGCGAGCACAGACGGCGGCGCAGGTCATCGGTCAGATCGTGCACGCAGTCATGGCGTACCGCCTGGTCAATCTCGTCGAGCAGGACGCGTTTACCGGGAAAATCGAGACTCATCCAAGCCACTCCCTGATCGGTGGTCCGAACGATTCGAAGTCTACCAAAAATGCATCGTGGCCCTGCACCGAGGCGAAAGCATGGAAGCTCGCTTCGGAGCCGCTGGCTTCCAGTGCACCGGCCAGATCGCGCTGTTGGTGCAGGGGGAACAGGATGTCGCTGTCCACGCCCAGGACCAGCGCATGGCCGGTAAAGCAGCGCCGGAACAGGGCTTTCAAGGTCTCGTCGCTGTCGCAGGCATCGAACATGTCCATGGCCCTGGACAGGTACAGATAACTGCACGGATCGAACTGACCGACGAATTTACGGGCGTGGGTTTCCAGGTAGGATTCGACCTCGAAGCGCATTCCGAACAGGGTGGCCGGAAAATAGTCCTGGCGGCTGCGACCGAAGCGCCGCTGCCACTCGCCGGCCGAACGATAGGTGATCATGCCGAGCTTTCGCGCCAGGCGCATGCCCACTTCCGGCCATTCGTCCTCCGTGTAGGCGCCGTTGCGAAAATTGCGATCGGTCACGATTGCCTCGCGCTGCAGTGAGCGGATGGCGATGGCGAACGGGGTGGCCGAGCAGGCCGAAGAAATCAGCGCCAGACGAGAGGTCGTGCCGGGAAATTGCTTGAGCCAGGCCAGGGCGGTAAAACCGCCCATGGATGGCCCGATCACCGCGTGCAAGCGCTGGATTCCGAGATGCTCGAGGACCAGGCTGGCCGAGCGCGCGATGTCTTCGATCGCCAGCTCCGGAAATTTCAGGCGCCAGGGCTTGCCGGTGGCTGGATTGATGCTGGCCGGGCCGGTCGAACCCATGCAGGAGCCGAGAGAGTTGATACACAGTACGAAAAAACGGTTGGTATCGATCGGGCGATCGGGCCCGATCATCTTTTCCCACCAGCCCGGCCTGGGATCTTCATGGGAAGAAGCGGCATGGGCACTGGGCGATAGACCGGTGAACACCAGCACGGCGTTATCAGCGGCCTCGTTAAGCCGGCCCCAGGACTCCCAGGCCATCCGGATTTCGGGCAGCTCGCCGCCCCGATACATCAGAAACGGCTGCGAGAGATTCAGGTAGTGGGTTGCGGGTCCCATACCGGCAATTCTATACCCGAGTCAGAGCGTTAAAAAAAAGGCCGTGCCCGCTGAGCGGAGCACGGCCAGAGACACTCTGGAGAATGTGTCGTGATTAGAAGCGGAAACCGACTGAAGCGGAAAACACGAACGGATCGATGTCGGCCTTGATTCTGCTGCGAACCTCGCCGGCGTCAGTCTGAGTCCGGATGCTGGCATCGGCTTCGATCTGAATCCAGCGAATGTCAAGATTCATGAACAGCTGATCGGTAATGTCGAAGTCGGCGCCGACCTGCAGCGCCACGCCCCAGGAGTCGCTGATCGACAGGCTGGAGGGCCCGCCCAGCGCTTCCTCAAGGGCCGGGGTTGTGCCGGAGCTGAAGAAATTGGTGTAGTTCAGGCCGATACCGGCGTAGGGGCGGAAAGGGGCACCCGGCATCATGTGGTACTGCACGCTGAAGGTCGGCGGCAGATGCTTGGTGTCGCCAAGCTTGCCGGCGCCTTCCAGTATGCCCGCACCGTCGATGTCGTGATCAAACGGCCAGGCGGTCAGCAAGTCGAAACCGATATGGTCAGTGGCCATGTAGGTCAGGGTGACGATGGGGCGGGTGTTGTTGCCCACGCTAATCCGAGCATCTGGCAGTACATCGCCGCCGACGACCAGGTCGTTGCTGGAAGTGTCGGTGTTGACGTGTCCCAGTCCCACACGCATCAGCCAGTCACCGGCTCCCGTGGCCATGACGTTGGCGGAAAACAGGCTGGCGACACCAAAGACGATCACCTTGCGTAGCATCTGACTCTCTCCTCTCCGTGGATGTTTGCAATTTATTAGTCCCAGCTTACATTTCCACGGAAACGGCTTTTTGATCCGGGTCAAAATCCGGCATCTGAAGCTGCACTTTTTCCTGTCAGGGCTTTGCTAGCCTCCTTTTTGGCTTTTTTCGGCGCTCCTTTGATGGCAAAACTCGGTTTGATATTCGGCGACCAGCTCAACCGCGACCACGCACTGCTCGAGCATCTGGATCTGCAGCAGGATCGTCTGGTGATGGGAGAGTTGATTGACGAGGCCAGCTATGTCCAGCACCACGGACAAAAGATCGCCCTGGTTTTCGCCGCCATGCGGCACTTCGCTGCAGAGCTGACGGAGGCCGGCTGGCAGCTCGATTACCACTTGCTGGATACCGAAAGCGAGATAAAAAGCTTCACGGATTTGGTGGCTGCTGCCTGCGCGCGCCATGAGATCGAAGAAATCCTCGTCAGCTGGCCGGGGGAGTGGCGGGTGCTTGAACAAGTACGAGGCTGGGAAAAAACCCTGGGCGTGCCGGTCACCGCGCTGCCCGACAGTCGGTTCCTGAGCCCTCTGGAAGACTTTGAGCGCTGGGCCGAGGGTCGCAAGCAGTTGCGGATGGAATTTTTCTACCGTGATATGCGCCGGCGTACCGGACTGCTCATGGACGGTGACAAACCCGTCGGCGGTGACTGGAACTATGACGCCGACAACCGCAAGCGCTGGAAGGGGGATCCGCCCGCAGCCAGTCCCATGCGGTTTTCCCACGACGAGACCACCCGCGAAGTGCTCGAGCTGGTGGGCAAGAAACTGGAATACTTCGGCGAACTCGACAACTTCGACTTTCCGGTCACGCCGACCCAGGCTCGCCGAGCGCTGACCCATTTCGTCAAACAGGCCCTGCCGTGGTTCGGCGATTTTCAGGACGCCCTGCCGGACGACGAGGATTACCTGTTTCACAGCCGCTTGTCGAGCAGCATGAACCTGGGGCTGCTGTCGCCGATGGAGGCCTGCGAGGCGGCGGAGCAGGCCTGGCGCGATGGCGACGCACCGCTCAACGCCGTCGAAGGCTTCATCCGTCAGATCATCGGCTGGCGGGAATATGTGCGCGGGCTGTACTGGCTGAAAATGCCGGACTATGCCGAGATGAACGCTCTGGAAGCCGATCAGTCACTGCCGTCGTGGTATTGGACCGGCAACACGGAGATGCGCTGTTTGCAGCAGGCGATCGGCAACACACGGCGCAACGCCTACGCCCACCATATTCAGCGCCTGATGGTGACGGGCAATTTCGCGCTGGTGCTGGGCGTGGTGCCGAAAGAAATCTGCGAGTGGTATCTGGCCGTCTACGCCGATGCTTACGACTGGGTTGAGCTACCCAATACGCTGGGCATGGTGATGCATGCCGACGGCGGCATCATGGCCTCGAAGCCGTATGCGGCCAGCGGCAAGTACATTCAGCGCATGGGCGATCACTGCAAGCACTGCCCCTACAAGGTGGCCGAAACGCTGGGAGAAAAAGCCTGCCCGTTCAACGCACTGTATTGGGATTTTCTTGCGCGGCATGAAAAACAGCTGGCCTCCAATCCGCGCATGAAGATGATGTACCGGAATCTTGAGCGGATGGACAGCGACCGTCTGGAAGCGATCAGGCAGCGAGCCCGCGATATCCGCGAGAACGTGGAATCGCTGTAAAAACCTCTCGAAGCGTCAAGGCCGGCCAGGCCAATGATCAGAGAGGTTCTTTCAGCTGTGTCGTGCCGATGCCGCGTTCGGGCAGCAAGACAGGAATGCCGTCTTCGACCGGATACACGACTTTGCTGTCGCGCGTGACCAGCGCGCCCGCCAGTTCGCTCTCGACCTTGGCGCCATCCACATACTGGATGTCGCCGGCAGCGATGGCGCTATTCAAGTTTTTGAGTTTGCCCCTGGACAGCGGCAACAGCGGCTCATGGCTGACGGGACAGCACAGGATGTCGAGTAGGTGATCGGGAATGTTCATGCCCATAGTTTAGCCGAGCGTTCATGCCGACGGGGCGAAGCGCGCAGCTTCGCGATGTTCTTTATTCAGCGCACTGGTACCATTGCCGATTGCCCTGCAATTCAGGAGACATGAACATGGATCGCAGTCCGCTGGTCGGCGTGATCATGGGATCGCAAAGCGACTGGGATACGATGCGCCACGCCAGTGACGTGCTGGCCGAACTGGAAATCGAGCATGAGTGTCGTGTGGTGTCCGCTCACCGGACACCGGATGCGATGTTCGATTACGCCGAGTCGGCGGCCTCGCGCGGGCTGAAGGTGGTTATTGCCGGGGCCGGCGGCGCCGCGCATCTGCCCGGCATGGTGGCCAGCAAGACAGAACTGCCGGTGCTGGGCGTGCCGGTCCAGTCGCGCACCCTGAAAGGACTGGACTCGCTGTTGTCCATTGCCCAGATGCCCGGTGGCATCCCGGTCGGGACCCTGGCCATCGGCAAGGCCGGCGCGACCAATGCCGGCCTGCTCGCTGCGGCCATGCTGGCCACCCACGATGCGGCACTGGCCGAGCGCTATCGCGGCTGGCGCCGGCGTCAGACCGAACGCGTGCTGGCCAACGATCAACCGGGGCAATAAAGTATGCGCGTCGGCATTCTGGGCGGCGGGCAGCTGGCCCGCATGATGGCCGAGGCAGGCGGCCCCATGGGGCTTGATTTCCGTTTTCTCGATCCGTCGTCCGAGGCTTGTGCCGGTGATCTGGGGGCGCTTCACGTCGGACCCTGGGATGATACGGCCGGCCTGGACTTTCTGGCCGCCTGCGACCGTGTGACCTGCGACTTCGAAAACGTACCGGCCGCCGTGCTGACCGATCTGGCAGAGCGCACCAAAGTGTTCCCGCCGCCGAAGGCGTTCGCGGCCGCGCAGGATCGTCTGGTCGAAAAGCGATTGCTGCAGCAACTCGGAATTGCCATTGCGCCGGTCGCCCCGGTATCCGGGCGACCGGAATTGCTGGCCGCGGTCGAGCAGATTGGTTATCCCTGCGTGCTCAAGACGCGGCGCCTGGGCTACGACGGCAAGGGTCAGGCCGTGCTGTTTTCTCACGAAGATCTCGAGCCGGCCTGGCAGGCGCTGGGTGACCGCGATCTGATTCTGGAAGGCTGGATCGACTTCGAGCATGAATGCGCGCTGACCGCTGTTCGCGCCGGCAGCGGCGAAATCCGCTGCTATCCGCTCAGTCGTACCGTTCATCACAACGGCGTGCTGCGCCTGGCCGAGAGCATGCATCAGCCGCCGGCGGCGCTGCTGGAACAGGCCGAAAGCGCGGTCGGCGCTTTGCTTGAACATCTCGACTATGTGGGTTGCCTGACGCTGGAGTTCTTTGCCGCCGAGCAGGGGCTGATTGCCAACGAATTCGCACCGCGACCGCACAATTCGGCGCACTGGACGATCGAGGGCGCGGTGTGCTCGCAGTTCGAGAACCACCTGCGGGCGGTCTGCGATCTGCCGCTCGGCACCACCCGCGCCCGCGGGCACGCCATCATGTTCAACTGGCTGGGCGAGTTGCCGGATGCCGAGCCGTTTCTGCGGGTTCCGGGGCTGGCCTGGCATGCCTACCACAAGCAGCCCAGACCCGGCCGCAAGCTCGGTCACGCGACCCTGAACGCGGAAACACCGGCCGAACTCAACACTGCCCTGCAAGTCGTCGAGCCGCTGCTGGATCGAGAAACGAAACGCCTGCTGGAGCGGTTGAAGACCTAGGCCGCCGATCAGCCGATTGTCGCGGCGGCGAATTTCTCGCTGACGACGTCGGTGACCGTGGCGGCAATCTGGTCGATTTCGGCATCGTCGACGATCAGCGGCGGCAGCAGACGAATTGTATTGCCGCGAGTGACGTTGATGATGAGCCCGCGCGCCATGGCGGCATCTTTCAGTTCGGGGCAATCAGCGCGCAGTTCCACGCCAACCATGAGCCCGCGACCGCGTATTTCCCGGACCTCGGGGTGATCGGCCAGCCCGGCGTTGAGCGCAGACATCAGCCGCTCTCCGGCACGCGCGGCGCGGCCCGGAATGTCTTCTTCGCCCATGATGGCCAGCACTTCCAAGGCCACCCGGCAGGCCAGGGGATTGCCGCCAAAAGTGGTGCCGTGTGAGCCCGGCGGCAGCAATTCGGCCACCGCTTCGCGCGCCAGACAGGCACCGATCGGCACGCCATTGCCCAGCGCCTTGGCCACCGTCACAACATCCGGCAGCAGCTCGGGCGTGTGCTGGTAAGCGAACCAGCGCCCCGTCCGGCCGATGCCGGTCTGGATTTCATCGAGCATCAGCAAGGCCTGATGGCGGTCGCACAATCGGCGCAGTTCGGCGAGGTAGTCCGGCGGTGGCACGCGAACCCCGCCTTCGCCCTGAATGGGCTCGACCAATACGGCGACCAGTTCCGGATGGTCCGAGAAGGCCTGTGCAGCTGCTGCGGGATCGCCGTAGGGCACGCGCACGAATCCGTCCATCAAGGGGCCAAAGCCCGCCTGGATGGCGGCGTTGCCGGAGGCGCTGAGGGCGGCCAGGGTGCGCCCGTGAAAGCTGTCGCTGGCCACCAGAATCGCGGGTTTTTCAATGCCGCGGGCGTGAGCGTGGCGGCGCGCGAGTTTCAGCGCGCACTCGATGGCTTCAGCGCCGGAGTTGGCGATAAACGCCCGATCCAGTCCGGAAATTCGGGCCAGGTGATCGGCCAGCGCTTCCTGCTCGCGCAGATGGACGATGTTGGCGGTATGGATCAGCTTGCCGGCCTGGTCGGCAAGCACTGCCGCGATGCGGGGGTGCGCATGGCCCAGACTGCAGACAGCAATTCCGCTCAAGGCGTCCAGATAGCGCCGGCCCTGGTCGTCGAATAGCCAGGCGCCCTGGCCACGCACCAGCGTGATCGGCATGCGGGCATAGGTATTGAACAGGTGGCTCATGGTGGTCTTGACTGCATTCCAGACTCGAGCCTCTGATTATCCGGCACCCACTGGCGGCGATCAAACCGCCGCCAGTGGGGCGAAAGGATTGCTGAATTACTTCAGGCGGGAGGCGACGAAGTCCCAGTCGACGATTTCCAGAAACGCCTCGACATACTTCGGCCGCGCGTTGCGGTAGTCGATGTAGTAAGCGTGCTCCCAGACATCGCAGCCGAGCAGGGCGTGGTTGTTGCCAAGCAACGGGTTCTCGGCGTTCGGGGTGGAGGTGATCTCCAGCTTGCCTTCCGGTGTCTGTACCAGCCAGCCCCAGCCCGAGCCGAACTGCTTGACACAGGCCTGGGTGAATTGATCGACGAAACTGTTGTAGTCGCCGAAATCGCGTTGGATCAGCTCGCCCAGCTTGCCTTCCGGCGTACCCTTGCCGTTGGGCGTCATGCAGCGCCAGTACAGGTTGTGGTTCCAGATCTGCCCGGCATTGTTGAACATCGGGCCGGAAGAGCTACGGACGATATCGTCGAGGTCCTTGTCGGCGAATTCCGTGCCCTCGATCAGCTTGTTGAGGGTCGTGACGTAGGTCTGATGGTGCTTGCCGTAGTGGAACTCCAGCGTTTCGCGGGAAATGTTCGGCGCCAGAGCATCCAGCGCATAGGGCAGATCGGGCAATGAAAAAGCCATGTTGCTCTCCTTTGCGATTTTTTTGAATCAAGTGAGACCCATCACCAGGTGTGGGACCAAATCGGTACCCTTTCAAGATACCAGCGATTCGTCAACAGCATCACTCGATTTCCTGCAGATGGCGCCAGCGGTTGACGATGGTGCAAAACAGGGTGGCGGTGCGCTCGGTGTCGTAGGCGGCCGAGTGCGCGCGTTCTTCGTCCCACTCCAGCCCGGCTGCGGCGACGGCCCGCGCCAGAACGGTCTGGCCGTAGGCCAGGCCGCCCAGGGTCGCGGTGTCAAAGCAGCTGAATGGGTGGAACGGGTTGCGCTTGTAGTTGACCCGGGCGATGGCCGCATTCAAAAACCCGAGGTCGAAGTGAGCGTTGTGGCCGACCAACACCGCGCGCTTGCAGCCCGTGCTGCGAAGCTCCTGACGCACGGGTTGCAGCAGGGCGCGCAAGGCCTCTGCCTCCTCCACCGCAGGCCTAAGGGGATGGTCGGGACGTATGCCGTTGAACTCCAGCGCTGCCTGTTCGATATTGGCGCCGGCAAACGGGGCCACATGGCGAACCTGCACCGACCCCGGATAGAGCCAGCCATCCTCGTCCATCCCGATGATGGAGATTGCCAGCTCCAGCAAGGCGTCGGTATCCGCGTTGAAACCCCCGGTCTCAACATCGACAACCACCGGCAAAAAGCCGCGGAAGCGCTGGGACATCGTCGTCATCCGGCCTCCTGGCTCGTGCGTCGTAAAATAATCATCCGTGCATGGTATCGGCTTGTGTTCATGAAAGCTCAGCGTTGGATCGGATTCGGCTGCCTTCTCCTGACCGCCTGCTGGCTACAGGTGTTCCCGGTGAACGGCCAGGCGCAGGTGCTGTGGTCGGTCGAGGGACCGGAAGGTCAGCAAAACTGGCTGCTGGGGACAGTCCACAGCGAAGACCCGCGGCTGCTGGATTTCCCGCCCGAGGTGCTGGAGGCCCTGGAGCGGTCACAGCGTCTGGCCCTGGAACTGGTGCCCGACATGGCGATGCTGGAAACGCTCAACCAGACCATGCATTTCTCGGAGCCTCGCTTGCACCAGATCATCGAGCCTGATTTATATCAGGCCCTGGTCGACATTCTCGAAAAGCACTACGGCATGGGAGAGCCGGCGGCGCGGATGCTCAGGCCCTGGGCTGCCGCGATGACGATCTCCCTGCCGCCGCCGCAAACCGGACTGTTCATGGACCTGGCGCTGGCCGTGCGGGCCCGCAGCCTGGGCCTCGAGGTTCTTGCCCTGGAACGTCTCGAAGAGCAGCTCGATTTCCTCGCCGGGATGTCCAAGCCTCTGCAGCTTGAACTGCTCGAGCAAGCCGTAAGCGACTTCCCGCGCCAGGATGAACTGCTTGAAGAGCTGATGCAAACCTATCTCAGCGGCGATCTCGAGCGGCTGGAAAGCGTCGCCGCGGAGCAGACCAGCGAGCTGGATCCGGCGCTGCGCGATCATTTCGAACAAGTCGGAATGGTCCAGCGCAACCACACCATGGCCGAGCGGGCCGGGCCGCTGCTGGAGCAGGGCGGCCTGATGATCGCCGTCGGCGCCCTGCATCTGCCCGGTGAAGAAGGTTTGATCGCGCTGCTGAGAGAGGCTGGATTCAGGCTTGAGCCGGTAACGACCATGCTCCCCGATCCCTGACCCCTCAAGCAAAAAAGCTCACCTACGGCGTCGTCACGCCAGTTTCTTTGAGGCGCTTTTTGCGTCCACTCCAGCGGCAAAGATCCAAAACGGGGCACTGGTGACACAGCGGCGAGCGCGCCTTGCAGATATAGCGGCCGTGCAGGATCAGCCAGTGGTGGGCGTCGAGCAGATAGTCTTTCGGCACCCGCTTCAAGAGCGCTTTTTCCACCGCCAGCACCGTTTTGCCCGGGGCCAGGCCGGTGCGGTTGGCGACGCGGAAAATGTGGGTATCGACGGCCATGGTCGGCTGGCGAAACGCCGTGTTCAGCACCACGTTGGCGGTCTTGCGGCCCACGCCGGGTAGCGCCTCCAGTGCTTCGCGGCTGGACGGCACCTGGCCGCCATGCTCGGTGACCAGCACCCGGCAGGCGGCGATCACGTTCTTGGCTTTGTTGTTGAACAGACCGATGGTCTTGATGTAGTCCTTCAGCCCTTCCTCGCCAAGTTCCAGGATGGCTTCGGGCGTGTTGGCGACTGGAAACAAGCGCGCCGTGGCCTTGTTGACGCCGACGTCGGTGGCCTGTGCCGACAGGGTGACGGCGACCAGCAATTCAAAGGGCGTGGTGAAATTCAGCTCGGTTTTCGGTTCGGGATTGATTTCGGCCAGGCGGCGAAAAAAGGCTTCCCGATCGGCGGGGTTCATGGGGGGCACGGTTGATCACTCCCTGCAGCGGCGGGCGGAAGCATAGCATCGGCCGGGCCGATATACTGCTTCCTGAACTGATCTTCCCGGACCGCCCGAGATCGTGGACAGCCCGCTGATTGACGCCCTGATGAATCCGGCCAACTATCCGCATGAAGTCAATCACGTGGAGCGGATGGAGACGCATATTTCCTGGGTGCTGCTGGCCGGAAACTACGCCTACAAGATCAAAAAGCCGGTCGACTTCGGGTTTCTCGATTTCTCCACACTGGCAGCGCGCAAGCATTTTTGCCAGGAAGAATTGCGGCTCAACCGTCGTCACGCCGAGTCCATCTATCTCGACGTGGTTTCGATCAGCGGCCCGCCGGACGCCCCGGTGATCGAAGGCTCGGGGGAGGTCATCGACTATGCCGTGCGCATGCGGCGCTTTGATCAGGACCTGCGCTTCGATCGCCTGCTGGAGCGCCAGACCCTGCAACCTGAGCACATCGACCAGTTGGCCGCAGCGCTGGCCAGCCTTCACGCCCACGCCGACCGGGCAGGTCCGGAATCCGAATACGGCCAGGCCGATACGGTCATCGCCCCCATGCGCGACAACTTTTCCACGCTGAGCGAGATGTTGCCGAATACGCCGGACCAGACCCGAATCGAGGCCTTGAGGGACTGGACCGAGGACCAGTTCAGTCAACTGCGGCCCCGGATCGAGCAGCGCAAGGCGGCAGGCCACGTGCGCGAAGGCCATGGCGATGCCCATCTCGGCAACGTGGTGCTGCACGAAAACACTGCCACCTTGTTCGACTGCCTGGAGTTCAGCCCGGATTTGCGCTGCACCGATACGGTGGCCGATCTGGCCTTTACCGTCATGGATCTCCAGTATCGCGGCGCAGAACCATTGAGCTGGCGGCTGCTGGATGCCTACCTGAGCGACAGCGGCGATCATGCCGGTCTCGACCTGCTGGATTTCTATGTCGTCTACCGGGCGATGGTGCGGGCCAAGGTGGCCGCTCTGAGCCTGGCAGACGCCCCGTCTTCCGAGCAGAGCGGGCGCTTGCGCGCCGAACTGGAAGGTTACCTGGATCTGGCCTGCCGCGTGTCTGACCGGCCGCCGCCGATTCTGCTGCTGACATCCGGGGTTTCCGGCAGCGGCAAATCCTGGTTGAGCGAACGCCTGCTCGAGCGCTGCGGCCTGATCCGGCTGCGCTCGGACGTGGAGCGCAAAAGACTGCATCAGCTTCCCGCCTCCGCGCGCACGGAGTCGGGGCCCGGTGAAGGGCTGTATACCCCGGAAATCAGCGCCCGAACCTATCGGCACCTGGCGCAATTGAGTGAGCAGCTTCTCCGTGCCGGCCTGCCGGTGGTGGTTGACGCCGCCTTCCTCGACCCATACCAGCGCGCCGAATTTCACGCTCTGGCCGAGCGTCTGGGCGTGTGCTTCGGCTTGATCGCCTGCGCCGCGCCGCGTCCGGTGCTGGAGCAGCGCATCTGCGCCCGGCAGGAAAGCGGGGGTGATCCCTCGGAAGCCGGGCTGGAGGTGTTGCGCGCCCAGTTGGCCAAAGTCGGCGGGGCAGTTTACGCCACTGATCCGGAGTGGCAGTCGTGCACGCTCAAGCTGGATACCAGCTCGGAATCGGCGCTGGATCAGGCCGTGACCTGGGTCGACGAATTGCGCTCAGGCGGCTGAGTCCACCACGCGTCCTGCCGGCACGGCACGCGCTCGGCTGACCAGGTGCTGGCGCAAGGCCACCAGCAGACCCAGCGCGATGAAAGCCCCGGGCGGCAGCAGGGCCAGAATCAGACCCATGCCCTCCGGCAGCACCCGAATGCTCAAGACCGCGGCCCATTCGCCCAGCATCAGTTCAGCGCCGGCAAACAGGGTGCCCTGACCAATCATCTCGCGCATCGCGCCCAAAGCGATCAGGACCAGCGCAAATCCCACGCCCTGGGCGGCGGCATCGTGGACGGCGGGCAGCAGCGGCTGGCGCGAGGCGAAGGCCTCGGCCCGAGCCAGGATGGTGCAGTTGGTCACGATCAGCGGCACGAAGATGCCCAGCGTCCGGCTGAGTTCCGGCAGGCCGGCCTGCAGCGCCAGATCGACCACGGTGACCAGGGTGGCGATGATCAGCACAAATGCCGGTATGCGGATCTCCGGCAGCAGGGCCGTGCGCACCAGCGACACCGCGGCACTCGAGCAAACCAGCACAAACAGCGTGGCCAGGCCCAGCCCCACGCCATTGATCGCGGTGCCGGTCACGGCCAGCAAGGGGCAAAGTCCTAGCAGCTGAACCAGCCCAGGGTTGTTATCCCACAGGCCTTGACGCCACAGCCGGCGGTGGTCGCTTTGGGCGGGATGATCGCTTGACACGGGTCGCAAACCGGGTGACTGAAACTGCCGGCAAGTCTATCAGGCATCGGCGCAGCGGCTAAAATACAAGGTTCGTCCAGCCGGCATTAGCAAGGGAGAGGCAGCAGTGCGGATCGGCACCACGTTAACCAACTACATCATCGAAAACCAGCGCCATATCCAGGGCGCAACCGGAGAGTTCAGCGGGCTGCTCAACGATCTGACCGTGGCCTGCAAGAAGATTGCCGATCTGGTCAACCAGGGCGACCTGGTCAATATCCTGGGCAGCGCCGAGTCCGAGAACGTTCAGGGCGAGACGCAAAAGAAGCTCGACGTGATCTCCAACGAGCTGATGATCAACGCGCTTGAGTTCAACGGCCATATTGCCGCACTGGCTTCCGAGGAAATGGAGGAGATTTTCAATCTGCCGCCTGATCGGCCGCGCGGCCGCTATCTGCTGCTGACCGATCCACTCGACGGTTCCTCAAATACCGACGTCAACGTCTCCATCGGCACCATTTTCTCGATCTTGCGCGCGCCCGACAACGGCGTCGAGATCACGGCAGACGATTTTCTCAAACCCGGCGCTGAGCAGGTCGCGGCGGGCTATTGCCTCTACGGCCCTTCGACCTTGCTGGTCTTGACCACCGGCCGGGGCGTCTGTCAATTCACCCTGGATCGCGCCATCGGCGAGTTTTTGCTGACCCGCAGCGATGTCCGGATTCCTGTCGACTGCCAGGAATATGCCATCAACGCTTCAAACCAGCGCTTCTGGAAAGCGCCCGTCAAGCGCTATGTCGAGGAGTGCATTCAGGGCAAGGACGGTCCGCGCGGCAAGGACTTCAACATGCGCTGGGTGGCTTCCATGGTCGCCGAAGTCCATCGCATCCTGACTCGCGGCGGGGTGTTTCTCTACCCCGGCGATGATCGCCTCGAAGCCGCCGGCAAGGCCGGCAAGCTCCGCCTGATGTACGAAGCCAATCCCATGGCCATGCTGGTCGAGCAGGCAGGGGGCGCGGCCAGCACCGGCACCGAGCGCCTGCTCGACGTTCAGCCCTCCGAGCTGCACCAGCGCGTGCCGGTGATCCTGGGCTCGCGCGCCGAAGTTGAGCGTCTGGTGGCCTACCACGCAGAATCAAGATGAGCGGCCCTCTATCCGTCGGCCTCCCGCCACAAATCCTGCGCTTCGTCTGCCTGCTTGAGCAGGGCTCTTCGCACCGCATCAATCACGGCATCGGTGGTTACCGTGGCCGCGGTCAGGGTGTCGAATTCGCCGCCGCGGCGGCGTGATGCCCAGCGCTGGGCCGGCGGGTCGCCCAGGGAGCGGCCGGTAAATTGTCGGATCCAGTCGCTGCGCTGGACTTCAATCTTGTCGCCCAGGCCGGGGGTTTCGCGGTGGTTCAGGACGCGGACACCCTTGACGTTGCCCTCCGGGTCCAGGGCGACGAGCAGGCGAATATCACCGGAATAGCCGCGCGGTGTGGTGACATCGAATATCAGCGCCACCGGCTCGCCGTCACGGCGCGCCCGATGAACAGTCGCCGGCCGATCAAAGCCGCTGATGGGCTGCTCGATGCGGTCGGTCACCGGATCATTGTTGAACGACTCGGGCGGCACCAGTGCGGTGAGCGTGGCCAGCGCGCGGCGCTCCTCGGCCGCGGCAATCGGTTCGCGGGTCAGGCGGTCGACCCCGCCAAGCAGCAGTGCGGCCAGCAGGCCCAGCAGGGTCAACGACAGTGCAGCGCGAATTCTCCGGTTTTTCATCATCGAGCCGTCCCGTATACCCGGGGCTGGGTGTAGCGGTCAATCAGCGGTACGAACATGTTCATCAGCAGCACGGCGAAGGCCACGCCGTCGGGAAAACCGCCCCATTGCCGGATCGCAAGCGTGATCAATGCCACGCCAATCCCGAAAATCAGGCGCCCCCGCGGCGTGGCGCTGCCCGAGACCGGATCGGTCACGATGAAAAAAGCCGCCAGCATCAGACTGCCGGCGAAAAGCTGCAGCCCTGGTCCGGCATGAACGTCGGTACCGCTCAGCCACATCACGCTGGTGACCAGCAGCGTGGCGGCGAGCACGCCGGTCGGCGCCTGCCAGCGGATAACGCCGCGGTACAAAAGCCACAGGCCGCCGGCCAGGTAGCCGAGCACGATCCAGTCCCAGCCCACCGCGCCAAAGCGGCTGAACACTTCCTCCCGGCGGATTTCCGGCAGCCGCAGCTGATCCAGTGCACCGGTGCGCAGCAGATCCAGCGGCGTGGCGCGCGTGATGCCGTCGAAGTTCAGATGACCGGTATGCCCGGTCAGGATGGCCCTCGCTGTATCCAGAAAACCCGGCAATCCCGGGCTCAGGCTTCTCGGTGCCAGCCACAGGCTGAGCTCGACCGGGAAGGTAATGATGACCGCGGCCACGCCGACCATGGTCGGGTTGAACAGGTTGTAGCCCAGCCCGCCGTAGAGGTGCTTGGCGATGACCACGGCAAACAGCATGCCGACCGCGGCCACCCACCACGGCGTCAGCGGCGGCATGCAAAGCGCGAACAGCACCGCAGTGAGGACCGCGCTGTAGTCGCCCAGGAAAACCCGCACCGGGCGCTTGCGGACGCGCAGCATCAGCCACTCGAACAAAACCGCAAAACCGACGGCCAGAGCAATCTGAAAGACGATGCCCCAACCGAACACCCACCAGTGGGCGAGGATGCCGGGCACCAGCGCGTAGAGCACCTGGCGCATGATCCGATCGACGCGCTGGGTCGGCGGCAGATGGGGAGCGCCGGCGGTGGAAAACTGCATGTTGCGGTGTTTACTCTTCCGGGCGTTTTTTCGCCTTGGCGCGCGCGATCGCCGCCTGGATCTCGTCGCGCGCCAGGTCAGATTTGTGCAGACGCTCCGCGCGCGCGCGGCGTTTGGCTTCGCGTTCGGCCTTTTGTCTTGACAGGCGCTGCTCGCGGGCCTCAAAGCGTCGCCTGGCCAGCGCGGCGCGGCGCTGGTCCATTTCCTTCGCGCGCAGCCGCGCCTTGCCGTGGCGGTAATAATCAACCAGCGGAATCTGGCTGGGACAGACTTCGGCGCAGCAGCCGCATTCGATGCACTCGAGCAGCGAGAGGCCGTCGGCCTGCTCGTGCCGGTCGGCGGCCAGCGCACGGAACAGGAGTTGCGGCATCAGGCTG
The DNA here is from genome assembly GCA_964623655.1 of uncultured Wenzhouxiangella sp. Lineage (GTDB taxonomy): Bacteria > Pseudomonadota > Gammaproteobacteria > Xanthomonadales > Wenzhouxiangellaceae > Wenzhouxiangella. The sequence continues at coordinate 3,870 of CAZUTZ010000010.1, read as the reverse complement.
GCCGGGCACACGGCCACGCATTCCCCGCAGTTGATGCAGGGCATGGGTGCCGGCCGGGGTGCGAGTTGCGGTTTGGACAGCGCCAGCAGGCAATGACTGCCCTTGGTCAACACCACCTGGTCGCTGCTCAAGGACGTACCGGACATCGGCCCGCCCAGCACGAGCCGCTGGACTCCGTCACGGTAACCGCCGGCGGCGTCAATCAGATGCGCCAGCGGCGTGCCGATTGCCGCGCGTAAATTGCGCGGTCGCTGGACGCCCGGGCCGGTGACGGTAACGATGCGCTCGGTCAGCGGCCGGCCCTGTTCGACCGCTACGGCGGCCGCGGCCGCCGTAGCCACGTTGTGGCACAGCAGACCGATATCCTGCGGCAGTCCGTCGCGCGGCACCTGCCGGCCGGTCAGTGTCTCGATCAGCTGGCGCTCGCCGCCCTGCGGATAGACTGGCGGCAATTCGACGATCTGCACCTCGACGGAACCGTTCTCGCTTGCCGCGGCCTTCATCAGCGCACGAGCCACGCCGGCCATGTCTTCCTCGACCGCGATGATGATCTTCGACGCGCCGGTGGCAAAGGCGAGAATCTGCCCGCCACGGATCACGCTTTCGGGTGCGGTCCGCAGCAGGGTCTCGTCGCAGGTAATCCACGGCTCGCATTCGGCACCGTTGAGAATCAGCGTTTGAATATCGCCCCAGGGCCCGCGCAGCTTGGCTGCGGTCGGGAACATGGCCCCACCCAGACCGACCAGCCCCATGGCGCGCAGGTGATCGACAATCTCGGCCGGCGAACGTGCCTGCCAGTCAGTTAAAGGGGTCGGCGGGATCCATTCATCCGTCCCGTCGGGAATGATTTCAATACAGCGCCGCAGGCTGTCGGGCGGATGACTGGCCGGGCGCTGGCACAGACCGACCACGCGGCCGGAGCAGGGCGCATGAGCCGGGACTTCAAAATCGTCTTCCGAAGCAGTCAGTGCCTGTCCACCCAGCACCCGCTGGTCCGGCTCGACGAGCAGGTCACCCGGCTGGCCCTGGTGCTGGCCGATCGGCACGTAGATGCGCGCCGGCAGCCCCGCCGCGATCAGCGGCGTCTCGAGCGAGACGTTGCGCTGTCCGTCAAGCGCCAATCCACCGTGAAAGCCGCCCGGGCGGTCGGCGGTGGCGCTCATGCCGCGCGCACTCGAATGGGAATGGTCTCGGGCTCCGGTTTCGGCGGCACGTAGGCCTGCGGGCGATCGATCAGATCGATGCAGTCGACCGGGCAGGGCGGCAAGCAGAGCTCGCAGCCGGTGCACTCGCTCTCGATCACGGTGTGCATCAAACGCGGCGCGCCGATGATGGCGTCGACCGGGCAGGCCTGGATGCACAGCGTGCAGCCGATGCAGCGATCCTCGTCGATCAGCGCGACGATCGGCGGCTTGTGCTCGCCGTGCGAGGTGTCCAGCGGCTTGGGTTCCACGCCCAGAAGCTCGGCCAGCGCGCGAACCCCTTCGTCGCCTCCCGGCGGACACTGATTGATGTCGGCTTCGCCGTTGGCAATCGCCTGCGCATAGGGCCGGCAGCCCGGATAACCGCACTGCGCACATTGGGTTTGCGGCAGCACGGCGTTGATCTGCTCGGTCAGCGAGGCCTCATCCGGGGCAAGCCGCTTTCCCGCCCAGAGCAGGCCTGCCCCGAGGAGCATGACCAATGCAGTGAGAACGGAAACGGCGACGACCATATCGATATTGTAAGGCCTGCAACGTGGCAGTCCGGAAACAGGACCAATTTAGCCCTATTTTAATCAATTCGTCGGGCTGATTCGGTATTCTTTGTGCAGGCCACAACAGCGAGCGTAGGCGAATGAACGATGTGACAACGGTTCCGGCAGTCCCCAATGCTGACTATTCAAGCCAGGTGACGAACAAAGCGCTGCTGCGCTGGGTGGAAGAAACGGTTGCCTTGTGCAAGCCCGATGCGGTCTATTGGTGCGACGGGTCCCAATCCGAGTACGACTTTTTTACCAATCAACTGGTCGAGCAGGGCACTTTCATCCGTTTGAACCCCGACAAGCGGCCGAACAGTTTTGCCTGTTTCTCCGATCCCAGTGACGTCGCGCGCGTCGAGGATCGCACCTATATCTGCAGCCTGCGCAAGGAAGACGCCGGTCCCACCAACAACTGGGAAGACCCGCGGGCCATGAAGCAGACGCTGAACGAGTGCTTCGATGGCTGCATGAAGGGCCGAGTCATGTACGTGATTCCCTTCAGCATGGGGCCGGTCGGTTCACCGATTTCCCAGATTGGTGTGCAGTTGACTGACTCCCCTTACGTCGTGGTGAACATGCGCATCATGACGCGGATGGGGCGCGAGGTGATTGACGCACTCGGCGACGGCGACTTCGTCGAATGCCTGCACTCGGTAGGCGCGCCGCTGCAGCCGGGCGAGAAAGACGTCAAATGGCCGTGCAATCCGGACGTCAAGTACATCGTGCATTTCCCCGAGGAACGCTCGATCATGTCCTACGGCAGCGGCTACGGCGGCAACGCCCTGCTGGGCAAGAAGTGCTTTGCGCTGCGCATTGCCTCCTCGATGGCGCGTGACGACGGCTGGCTGGCAGAGCACATGCTGGTCATGGGCGTCGAATCGCCGGAAGGCGAAAAAACCTACCTGGCCGCCGCTTTCCCCAGCGCCTGCGGCAAGACCAACTTCGCCATGATGATCCCGCCGGAGGAAATGGGCGACTGGAAGGTCACGACCGTCGGAGATGACATCGCCTGGATCAAGCCCGACGAGCACGGTCAGCTGCACGCCATCAACCCCGAGGCAGGATACTTCGGTGTGGCGCCAGGCACCAATCACAAGACCAATCCCAATGCCATGGAGTCGGTCAAGGAAAACGCCATCTTCACCAATGTTGGCGTCACCCCGGATGGCGATGTCTGGTGGGAAGGCATGGAAGAAGCCATGCCCGAGGGCACGTTGAACTGGCATGGAGAAGTCCATGACCCGGCCTCGGGCAAGCCGGTTGCGCATCCCAATGCCCGCTTCACCGCGCCAGCCCACCAGTGCCCCAGCATTGATCCGGAATGGGAAAATCCCAAGGGCGTGCCCATCAGCGCCTTCATCTTCGGCGGCCGCCGCAGCACCACCATCCCGCTGGTCTACCAGGCGTTCAACTGGAATTTCGGAGTTTATCTGGCCGCGACCATGGGCTCGGAGATGACGGCAGCGGCCTTTGGCGCCATCGGCCAGGTTCGGCGCGACCCGTTCGCCATGCTGCCCTTTGCCGGCTATCACATGGCCGACTATTTCAATCACTGGCTTCAGATTGGACGGGAACTGCCTGACCCACCGCGGATTTTCAGCGTCAACTGGTTCCGCAAGGATGAGCAGGGTAATTTCGTCTGGCCGGGATTCGGTGACAACATGCGCGTGCTCAAGTGGATCATCGCGCGCTCGCGGGGTCGGGCCTCCGCGGTGGAAAGTCCGGTGGGCTGGATGCCACGTCACGAGGATCTGGACATGCGCGGACTGGATTTCTCCGCCGCAGACTTCGACGCCGTCATGGAAGTGGATCGCGAAGCCTGGAAAGAAGAACTCCGGGGGCACGATCAGCTGTTCTCCATGCTCTATGACAAGCTGCCCAAGGAGTTTTTCTTCATGCGAGAGTTGCTGCTCTCCGGCTTTTGGCGTTCACCCGAGCGCTGGCACCTGGCGCCGGAAAGGGAAAACTGAGCGTGCCTGGTTAGCCTGCAAAGCGACTGAAAAAAGCCTGGCCCCGGCGCCAGGCTAATGCCTTTCTGTGTTTTGTCCCCAGTATCAGCCGTCTCACCTCACCGAAAAAAATGGGACACTTGGGGGCTGATGGAAAGGCAACCTTGCTTCCGGTTGCAC
>CAZUTZ010000009.1:0-20517 GCA_964623655.1 uncultured Wenzhouxiangella sp. | reverse complement strand
TCCCGGCTCATGCGCATGGCGAAGTGTTCGGCCAGCGGCAGAATGTCTTCGCGCCGGCCCCGCAGCGGCGGCAGGGTGATCACGTCGAAGGCCAATCGGTCCAGCAGGTCGGCGCGAAAACGGCCCTGTTCGGCCAAGTCGGGCAGGTCGACGTTGGCCGCACCGATCAGGCGCACGTCGACCGACACGGTGCGCGAAGAGCCCAGGCGTTCAAACTGGCCGTATTCGATGATGCGCAGGATTTTCTCCTGTACGGTCAGCGGCGTTGTGGCCAGCTCGTCCAGAAACAGGCTGCCCTGATCGGCGATTTCGAAGCGGCCAAGGCGGCGCTGGGTGGCATCGGTGAAAGCGCCGGCCTCGTGGCCGAACAGTTCGGATTCCAGAAGGGCTTCGCTGATGGCGGCGCAGTTGAGCTTGACCAGCGGCTGGTCCCAGCGGCCTGACAGATAATGCAGGCGCTCGGCCACCAGCTCCTTGCCTGTCCCGCGTTCGCCGACGATCAGCACCGGACGATTCAGGGTCGCTGCCTCCGAGACCTGGTCCAGCACTTCCAGGAAGGCCGGCGATTCGCCGATAACGGGCTGCTCGTCTCGATTCATGTCCCTACAATAGCGCAAATGCCGAAACTCAAATCTGTCTATACCTGCCGTGAATGCGGCGCCAGTTTTCCCAAGTGGTCGGGTCAGTGTCCGGACTGCAAGGCGTGGAATTCACTGGAGGAATCGCTGCCCGAAGCGCCGGCAGCCAAGGGCCCCAAAGGCCGCGGTAACTGGACGGGAACAGCTTCGGCAGATGTAGTGACCCTGTCCGATGTCCGGTCTGAAGATGCCTCCCAGCGTCTTCCCTCGGGCTTGAGCGAGCTCGATCGCGTGCTCGGCGGCGGGCTGGTGCCCGGCTCGGTGGTCTTGCTGGGCGGGGATCCGGGCATCGGCAAGTCGACCCTGCTGCTCCAGGTTCAGGATGCGCTGGCGACGGCCAGCGGCAGTTTGTACGTCACCGGCGAGGAATCGGCAGCCCAGGTCGCCATGCGCGCCCGGCGCCTGGGACTCGATCCGGGTCGCCTGCAATGTCTGACCGAAACCAGCCTGGAAGTGGTCCTGGCCACTGCGGCTGAACGCCGGCCGGCTTTCATGGTGGTCGATTCCATTCAGACCCTGTGGACCGAAGCCCTGCAGTCGGCGCCCGGGGCGGTGGCCCAGGTCCGCGAATGCGCCGCGCGCCTGGTGCAGTTTGCCAAGCAGACGGGCTGTGCGGTGGTGCTGGTTGGCCACGTGACCAAGGAAGGCGCGCTGGCCGGACCGCGCGTGCTGGAACACATGGTCGACGCGGTGCTGTATTTCGAGTCGGATTCCGGCAGCCGCTACCGCCTGATCCGGGCGGTCAAAAACCGTTTCGGCGCAGCCAACGAGCTGGGCGTTTTCGCCATGACCGATCGCGGGCTGAAAGCCGTTTCCAATCCGTCGGCCATTTTTCTCTCGGGCGCGGAAGCGCCGGCGCCAGGCAGCTGCGTGCTGGTGACGCGCGAAGGCACGCGGCCGCTGATGGTCGAGGTCCAGGCCCTGGTCGCGCCGTCCAGCCTGTCCAATCCGCGCCGGGTGGCCGTCGGGATTGATCCCAATCGTCTGGCTTTGCTGCTGGCGGTGATGAATCGCCATGCCGGCATCCAGATCGGAGACCAGGACGTGTTCGTCAACGTCGCCGGCGGGATCAGGATCTCCGAGACCGCCAGCGATCTGGCCATTGCCCTGGCGCTGAAATCGTCGCTGAAGGAAAAGCCGCTGCCCAAGGGGCTGGCGGCGTTCGGCGAGATCGGCCTGGCCGGCGAACTGCGCCCCGTCTACAACGGCGAGGAGCGGTTGCGCGAGGCCGCTGGACAAGGCTTTGACCAGGCCGTGCTGCCGGAGGGCAACCTCAAGGGCGTCAAGACCCGCATCACGGCTCGCGGCTGCAAGACCCTGGCCCAGGCCCTGGCCCTGGTGTAGACAGCCTGATCGAAAGCGTTGCAGCCGCCTTGCGCGGCCCCATCGCTTACACTATTCAGTCTCGATTCAAGCAACTCGTTGGACAATCTCCACGAATGCTGGAACCGGTCCGCCGCCAGAGGAGCCTGCCATGACCACTCGTCTTTTGAACCTGTCGATCATCGCGCTGGTGATGGCCTTGAGCGCCTGCGTGACGATCAACGTCTACTTTCCCGAAGCGGCGGCTGAACGCGCCGCAGATCGCTTTATCCAGGATGTGCTGGGCGAGAATGGTCGCAGCGTGGATGAGCCGCCGGCGCCTCCGAGCACCGGGTTTCGCTGGTCGGAGCTTTTCATCGCCTCAGCTCACGCCGATACCCCCAACATCAACATTGACACGCCGCAGATCCAGTCGATCAAGCAGCGCATGGCCGAACGCCACCGCGAGCATCTGGCCGACTGGTTCGACGCCGGCGCGATTGGCCTGGACGCTCGGGGCATGGTCGCCATCCGCGACCGCTCAGCGGTTTCGCTGGCCGATCGCCGCAACCTGGAGCGCGTGGTGTCGGAGGAAAACTCGGACCGCCGTGCCGTCTACCGGGAAATCGCCGTGGCCAACGGCCGTCCGGAATGGGAAAGCGAGATCCGCGAAACCTTTGCCCGGCAGTGGATTGCCAATGCCCGCAGCGGCTGGTACTACCAGGATCGCGACGGCAACTGGAATCAGAAATAAAACTTCGAGCGAAAGCAAGCATTCCGAATGGGTAGACGAAAACGCCGGAAGCTTCCGGCGGAACCGGTCACTGTTGATGTCAGTGATCTGAGTCATGACGGACGCGGCGTCGGCCGACATGCCGAAAAGGCTGTGTTCGTCCACGGTGCCTTGCCGGGCGAAGAGGTGAGCGCGCGGCTTGTGGCGCGCAATCGCCGTTACGACGAAGCCATTGCCGCCCAAATACTCAAGCCTTCCCCTGAGCGGATCGAGCCGGAATGCCCGTGGTTCGAGCAGTGCGGGGGCTGCGCGTTGCAACACTTAAGTCACGAGGCACAGCTGCGCTTCAAGCACAAACGCCTGGTCGACAATCTTCAGCGGCTGGGTGGCGTGACGCCGGAGACCTGGCTGGAGCCGCTCAGCGCTTCGCCGTGGCACTACCGCCGCCGGGCCCGCCTCAGCGCTCGGCTGGTGCAGGCCAAGGGCAGGGTGCTGGTTGGTTTTCGCGAAAAACAGGGCCGCTTCGTGGCCGACGTCGGTCATTGCCGCGTGCTGCATCCGGATTTCAGCGATCGACTGCAAAGCCTGTCCGACCTGCTCGGCGAACTGACCGTGGCCGATGCCGTGCCGCAAATTGAAATCGCCAGCGGCGATGACGGCAGCGCCATCGTCATCCGTCACTTAAGAGCGCTGGACGCCGATGACGTGATGCGCCTGAAGCAATGGTCTGAACAGGAAGGCATCGCGGTCTATCTCCAGCCCAAGGGCCCGGATACCGTCCACCGACTATGGCCCGAGCAGCACCGTCTCAGCTATCGACTGCCGGCCTTTGATGTCGAGCTTGAATTTCACCCCCAGCATTTTGTCCAGGTCAACGCCGCGCTCAATCGACGGCTGGTCGAGCGCGCGCTGGAGCTACTGAACCCCCGGCCGACCGATCACGTGCTGGATCTGTTTTGCGGCCTGGGTAACTTCAGCCTGCCGCTGGCCCGACGCGCCGGACAGGTCATCGGGGTCGAGGGTGCAGCCGAACTGGTCGCTGCGGCACGAGCCAACGCACGGGCCAACGGGGTTGAAAACGTCTCGTTCGAGACTGCGAACCTGAATGAGGATGTGTCTTCAACCTCATGGTTTCGAGATCCTTTTGATGCTGCCCTGATCGATCCACCGCGCTCGGGCGCGCTCGAGATTCTGCCCGTGATCGCAGCCAGCGGCGCGCGCCGCGTGGTCTATGTTTCCTGCAATCCGGCGACGCTGGCGCGGGATGCCGGTGAGCTGGTCCGGACCCACCATTTCCGTCTGATCAGCGCCGGGATCGCCGACATGTTCCCGCATACCGCCCACGTCGAGTCCATTGCACTGTTCGAGCGAGGTGAGTCATGAGTGAGACCGCCGGGCCGTTGATCGTCGGCTTCGACGGGCTGGAACTGAGCGCCGAGTGGCGCGACCGGCTCTGCCATCCGGCCGTGGGCGGCGTGATTCTGTTCGGCCGCAATTTCGAGTCGTTTGAACAGATGCGGGCGCTGACCGGGAGCATCCGCGATCTCAAAACACCGCGCCTGCTGATCACGGTCGATCAGGAAGGCGGCCGCGTCCAGCGCTTCAAGGGGTCGGAGTTGACGCGGTTGCCGGCATTGGGTCTGATCGGCCGCTGGTTCGAGCGTCATCCCGACCGCGCACGCGATCTGGCCTATCGACACGGTCGCGTCATGGCGGCGGAAATGCTCGCGCTGGGCGTGGACTTGAGCTGGGCGCCGGTGCTGGATCTGGACCGTGGCAGCCGCGTGATCGGCGATCGCGCCCTGGCGGCCGATCCGGCCACGGTCTGCGATCTCGCCTCGTTTTATCTGGCCGGCATGAAAGACGCCGGCATGGCTGCCTGCGGCAAACATTTTCCCGGCCACGGCTCGGTCGAGGCCGACTCCCATACTGAAGCGGTGACCGATGCCCGGGAGCGAGCCGCGCTCGAGGATGATCTGCGCCCGTTTGCCGATCTTTCCGATCGCCTGGCCGCAGTGATGATGGCGCATGTCTGCTATCCGGCCGTTGATCCGCAGCCGGCCGGATACTCATCGCGCTGGATCGGCGAGGAACTGCGCGACGACCTGGGTTTTCGCGGTCTGGTGGTCTCTGATGATCTCGACATGGTCGGCGCCGCCTCGGCCGGGCCGCTGGAGCGGCGTCTGACCAGAGCCTTCGAGGCCGGGTGCGACCTGGCCCTGGTGTGCAAACCGCAGTCGGTGGTCGAATTGCTCGAAGAGGCTTCGGGCGACAACCTCGACGGTCGGTTCCGGCCGCCGGCCGAACGCCTGGCCGGTCTGTACGGTCGACCCATGCTGTCGATGGCCGAACAGCTCCTGGTCCCGGAGTTTCGCGCCTGGCGGGAGTCTTTGGAAACGCTCTCCGGGGACGACCAATGATTGAATATCTGGATGACCTGGGCGGCGTCGTCGGGATTCCCGGCTGGGTGCTGCAGGCCTTCCTGATCATTCTGGCGGCGCTGCTGCTCGAATTCGCCTACCGTATTTTCATCAAGCGCCTGGAGGGTTTTGCCGAAAAGACCCGACACCACTGGGACGACGCCGTCGTCTATGCCGGAAAGCGCCCGATCTCCTTGCTGATCTGGTGGCAGGGCCTGGTCATGGCGGCGCGAGTGATGACGCCGCATACCGAATTCGTCTACTTCAGCCCGGAATTTCTCGGCGCGGCGCAGCAGCTCGGGCTGGTCATCGCCGCAACCTGGTTCTTCTTCCGCCTTGCCACCGGCTTTGAGCGCGCGTTTGTGGCCGAAAGACGCAAACGTAACGAATCCGTCGATATCACGACGGTGAGTGTGCTCGGTCGTATCGTGCGCATTGCGGTGGTGCTGACCGGCGCGCTCACCATGCTGAGCATTCTGGAAATCCCCATTTCCGGATTCCTGGCGGCAGGCGGGGTCGGCGGCATCGCGATCGGGCTGGCTGCGCGCGATCTGCTGGCCAATTTCTTCGGCGGGTTCATGGTGTTCATGGACCGCCCCTTTTCGGTCGGTGACTGGGTGCGTTCGCCGGACAAGGAAATCGAGGGCGTGGTCGAGAACATCGGCTGGCGCATGACCACCATCCGCAAGTTCGACAAGCGGCCCATGTACGTCCCCAACGCCACCTTCACCACGATTACCGTCGAAAACCCCTCGCGCATGACCCACCGGCGCATCTTCGAGCACATCGGCCTGCGCTACGCTGACCGCGCGGTGGTCAAGGCCGTGGTCGACGACATTCGGGCCATGCTGCTGGCTCACGAGGACCTGGACACCAGCCAGACCACGATGGTGAATTTCGATCGGTACGGGCCGCATTCGCTCGATATCATGATTTTTTGCTTTACTCACACGACGGTCTGGGCCACTTATCACGCGGTGCGCGAGGACGTGCTGCTCCAGATCGGCGACATCATCGCCCGCCACGGGGCCGAAATCGCTTTCCCGACGCGAACATTGAAACTGGAGCAAGCCGAAGCCATGGCCCGGGAGACGAATCCGCATGAAGCCGTCTGAGCGCTGGTCGGCCTATTGGCCGAAGGAGGCTGAGTGCCTGATTGCTGCCGATGCCATTGGACGGGCCATGGATGCGCAGGCCCGGCGACTGGAGGAGCGCTTGTGGCAGCACGAGCGCGTGACCCTGATGGTGCTGATGAACGGCGGCTTGTATCCTGCGGTTGAACTCGCCCGGCGGATGCAGCGCCCGCTGCTGATGGATCATGTGCACGCAACCCGCTACCGCGGCCGTACCAGCGGTGGTTCTCTGCACTGGGGCCGTTGGCCGTCATCCGTGCAGGGCACGGTTCTGCTGGTCGACGATATTTTCGACGAGGGCCATACCCTGCAGGCAGTGCGAGCGAAGCTGCTGGAAGACGGCGCCGATGCCGTTGTGACGGCCGTTTTGACCGTCAAGCAGCATGATCGCGGCCTGCCTCGGGACTGGGTGGACGACGCGGCGCTGGTAGTGCCGGATCGCTATGTTTTTGGCTGCGGGATGGATTGGCAGGGCTACTGGCGGCAGCTGGACGCGATCTGGGCGTTGCCGGCCGAACAGAAGGACCGGGAGCATGATTGAACTGGGCATCATCGGCGGTACCGGGGCGCTGGATCTGTTCAAGCCCGTTGGCGCGGCGGCCCGGGAATTCGAAACGCCCTGGGGGTCGGCGTCAATGGCGCCCATCCCGATCGGTCTGGGTCAGGGCCAGGCCTGGTTTCTGGCCCGCCACGGTCAGCCGCACCGGATTCCCCCGCACCGGGTCAACTATCGAGCCAACATCGCCCTGCTCAAGCATCTGGGCGTCGAGCGCATCGTCGCGATCAACGCCGTCGGCGCCCTGGCCGGCGAACTGGCGGCGGGCGATCTGGTGGTGCCCGATCAGCTGATCGACTACACCTGGGGTCGCGAGCACACGTTCACCGATGACCCGGATTCCACGATCATGCACATCGAGTTCGCCCATCCTTTTGCCGGCCCCACGCGCGACGCCCTGTTTCAGGCCTCAAGGCAGTCCGGCATCGCCGTCCACGGCGGCGGTTGCTATGGCGTCACCCAGGGTCCGCGGCTGGAAACGGCGGCCGAAATCTCGCGGATGGCGGCTGACGGTTGTACGATAGTGGGTATGACGGCGATGCCGGAAGCAGCCCTGGCGCGCGAGGCCGGTCTGGACTACGCCAGCCTGTGCGTGGTCGCCAATCCGGCGGCAGGGCTTGCCGCCGAGCCGATCAGTCTGCAGGAGATTCACCGTGTTTTGGAAAACGCCATGAAAAAAGTCGCCAGGTTGTTGGAACATCTGTAAAAGCTGTTTCAGAAAAGGGGGGTGAGCAAGGGGATCGATCAGCCGCCGGCTTCGCTGAAAGCCGATAAGAATGAGAGAAGGATCCAGGCATGGCCGAACAGGAACTCACGCTTGCCGTTGTTGCCGTTGGCGCCAAGGATCGCATGGTCATGCGATCTCTGTTGAACCTGGCCAACGGCCGCTCGCGCGGGCCGTCCTGGCGGTTGGCTGAGGACGGGCACGGGGACCTGACGGTCGTCGACGTGGACTCCGATGCCGGCAAGGATGCCTGGGAGGACCTCCATGGATCGCCGACGGCCATCGCGCTGACCGCCGACAAGCGGTTCGAAGCGCCGGCCCGGCTGCACAAGCCGCTGCGTGCGCGCGAATTTTTCAGCGTGCTCGAGCGCCTCGCCGGGCTTTCCGGCGAAGCCGAACAAGCCCCCCAGGAGCCGGTCCGGCAGAGCGAGCCGGCAGAGCGGCAGTCCGATGACATGCTGGCCTCGATGGCTTCCGGACGCGCGCTGGCCGATCATCTTCGCCTGCAGACCTGGAGTGGTCCCATCGTGCTCACCCAGCCCGGCTGGCCGATGCTGCCGATCGATCCGGGCTCGGGTGCCTGGTTTTACGACGGGTCCATCAGCGACCTGGAGCCGGCTCAATTCTCCCGCCTGATTCCCGATAGTGCCGGCGTTGCGCTTTCCAGCGCCGAACTGGTCGAGCGCGTCCGCGGACATCGTCAGCGCCCGCTCAGTGAGTTGAAATGGTTCGCCGGCCTGGCCCAGATGCCCGGAAAGCTGCACCCGGACCTGCGGGGTGAACTGCAGTTCATGCTCGCCCAGATTCCGGGCGAGGCCATGGCCAACGAAAAGCTGCATCGGCTCGCGCAAATCGTGCTGCGCGGCCCGGTGACCGTGGCTGAACTGGTCGAGCAGGCCGAGCAGCCCGAAGCGAACGTTTACGCCTTTCTCAACGCTTGCTATGCCAGCGGCAAGTTATTGGTGAATCATGACTGGCGGGCCGCCGGCTTTTAGCGTTTTCAGCCCTGTCTCAGCCTCGCCCGGTCAATAGCGCAGCCGGGCAGCGCGGATGCCGTCCAGTCCGTCGACCGCCGCCAGCAGCTCGGCCGACGGGATGACCTGCCAGTTCTCCCCGAGCCTGATCAAAGCCTGAGCGCGCGCATTGCGGTAGCGCAGAATGACCGGTGTGCGCCCGCTGCGATAGGGCTGCAGGGCGGCTGCCAGATCCTGTTCCAGCGCCAGCGGCAGCGGGCCTTCGATGTCGATCTCCAGACCGCGGGCGAACTGTGAGCGCGCCTCGTCCACACTCAGGATTTCCTCGGCCACCATGCGGAAACCGCCGCGGAAACTGTCCACTTCGACTCGGCCGCGAACGACCAGGATGCTGTCGTTGGCGAGCAGGTGCGCGGCATGGGCAAACAGGCGGTCAAAGACGGCCACCTCCAGCCGGGCCGTGCCGTCGTCGATCGCCACGAAAGCTCCTTTGCCGGGACGCTTGCGCACCGCCATGACCATCCCGGCCAGGGTCATTTCCTGGCCTCGCTGGCGACCATGCGCGCGGCCGTTGTCGGCCAGACCGGCAGAGGCCAGATCGGTGAGCTGCATGGTGGTGAAGGCTTTCAGTTCGTCGCGCAGGTCGTCCAGCGGATGGCCGGACAGATACAGGCCCAGCGTGTCGCGCTCGGCTCTGAGCCGTTGATGGTTGGTCCAGGGGCGAACCCTGGTGCTTGTCTCGGTGCCTGGATGGGAGGAGTCGGGGCGGGTCTGCGACAGGCCGCCGAACAGGCTCTCCTGGCCGGCCTCGCGGTCGGCCTGAAAACGCTCAGCCTCGGACAGGACATCCGGCAAGGCCTGCATCAGCGCCGCGCGGTTGGGGTTGATCGTGTCGCCGGCGCCTGCCTTGATCAGGCTTTCCAGGGTGCGTTTGTTCAGTCGGCTCAAGTCGATTTGCCCGCACAATTCGGACAATGATTCGAATCGACCGACCCGGTCTCGAATGGCGATCAGATTCTCGATAGCGCCTTTGCCCACGCCCTTGATGGCGCCCAGGCCGTAGCGAATGGCGCCGTTTTCGACCATGAAGCGATAACCGGATCGATTGAGGTCCGGTGGCAGCAGCTCCAGGCCCATGGCGCGGCAGTCTTCGATCAGGTTGGCGATCTTGTCGGTTTTGTCCAGATCGGCCGACAGCACGGCGGCCATGAATTCGGCCGGATAGTGGGCCTTGAGCCAGGCGGTGTGATAAGCCACCAGGGCATAGGCCACCGAGTGCGACTTGTTGAAGCCGTAGCGGGCAAACTTTTCCATCAGGTCGAAGATGCCGTTGGCCTGCTCTTCGCCGATATTGTTTTTGCCCGCACCGGCGACGAAGATGGCGCGCTGCCGCTCCATTTCCTCGAGCTTTTTCTTGCCCATGGCGCGTCGGAGCAGATCGGCGCCGCCCAGGCTGTAGCCGGCCAGCTCCTGGGCAATCTGCATGACTTGTTCCTGGTACAGGATCACGCCGTAGGTGGGTTGCAGCACCGGCTCGCACAGCGGATGCGGATATTTCACCGGCGCCTTGCCGTGTTTGCGGTCGATGTATTGATCAACCATGCCGGCATCCAGCGGCCCGGGCCGGTACAGGGCCACGGCGGCGACGATGTCGTCAAAGCTGTCGGGCTTGAGTTTGCGCAGCAGCTCTTTCATGCCCGGAGATTCAAGCTGGAACACGGCCGTGGTGTGCGCTGCCTGCAGCAGCCGGAAGGCCTTGGCGTCGTCGAGCGGCAGATCGTCGAAATCCAGTGGCTCCTGGCCCGACTCGCGGCGCTGCTCGTTGACCGCCTTGAGCGCCCAGTCGATGATGGTGAGATTGCGCAGACCCAGGAAATCGAACTTGACCAGGCCGACGGCTTCAACGTCGTTCTTGTCGAACTGGGTCAGGACCGAGTGGCCGTCGGGTTCGGTGTAGAGCGGTGTGAAGTCGGTCAGCTCGCTGGGCGCAATGACCAGGCCGCCGGCGTGCTTGCCGGCGTTACGCGCCAGTCCCTCCAGCGAGCGCGCCAGGTCGAGCACGGCGCGCGTGTCGTCTTCCTGCTCGAAGCGCTGCTGGAGCTCCGGCTCTTCTTCCAGCGCCTTGTCCAGCGTCATGTCGAGCTTGTTCGGGATCAGCTTGGCGATGGAGTCGACGAACCCGTAGTTATAGCCGAGGACGCGACCGCAGTCGCGCACAACGGCCTTGGCCGCCATGCTGCCGTAGGTGATGATCTGGGCCACGCGCTCGCGGCCGTAGGTCTGGGCCACGTAGTCAATCACCCGATCGCGACCCTCGACGCAGAAATCGATGTCGAAATCGGGCATGGAGACCCGTTCGGGATTCAAAAACCGCTCGAAAAGGAGGTCGTAACGTATTGGATCAACGTCAGTAATACCCAGACTCCAGGCCACCACCGAGCCTGCACCCGAGCCGCGTCCCGGTCCGACGGGCACGCCGTTGTCCCGTGCCCAGGCGATGAAGTCGGCGACGATCAGGAAATAACCGGAAAAGCCCATTGAAGTGATGACTTCGAGTTCGCGCGCCAGCCGGTCTGCATAGTCGGTTTCGCTGGCTTCGGGCGCCAGGCCGTGGCGGGCCAGCCGGCGCTTGAGGCCCTGCTCTGACTTCTCGCGGACGAAATCGTCTTCGGTCTGGCCCTCGGGTACGGGAAAAGCCGGCAGCACGTATTCATCCAGCCGCAATTCCAGATTGCAGCGTTCGGCCAGATGCAGTGTGTTTTCCAGCGCGACCGGCAGATCGGCGAACAGCTCGCCCATTTCCTTGGCGCTTTTCAGATACTGCTGATCAACGAACTCGCGGACCCGGCGCTTGTCGTCCAGCAGCCGTCCCTGGTGGATGCACACGCGCGCCTCGTGGGCGGCGAAGTCGTCCTGGTGCAAAAAACGGACATCGTTGCTGGCAATCACCGGCGTGCGGTTTCGCACGGCCAGCGCCAGCAGTCCACGCTCCAGTTTGGCCTCGCTGGGGTGACCGAGTCGCTCGAGGGCCAGATACAGGCGGTTTGGGAACAGGCGCTGCCAGTCGACAAGGCGCTGCTGGGCCAGGTTGGGGCGCTCGTCGGTCAGGGCGCGGCCCACACTGGACTCGCGGCCGATGAGCGCGATCAGGCCCTCGGATTGGCCCTGCAGCCAGTTCGGCTGAACGCGCGGCTGCCCGCCGCGATGGCGACCTTCGAGAAAGGAGCGCGACAGCAGACGGCACAGATTCAGATAGCCGGCGCGGTCCTGCACCAGCAGCGTCGCCACGCTGAACTGGTCCTGGCGATCGGCGTCCTGGATGCGGATATCGGCCCCGACGATGGGCTTGATGCCCCTGGCAATCGCTGCTTTGTAGAACTTGACCAGGGCAAACAGATTGTGCCAATCGGTCACCGCGATGGCCGGCATCTGCAGTTCGACGGCCCGCTGCAGTAACTCGCCGACGCGCAGCGTGCCGTCTTCGAGCGAATACTCGGTGTGCAGTCGCAGGTGGACGAAACCGGTCCGGTCGATGGGCTCTTGCTGCATGCTTCGTCAGCGACCGTTTTTCGTCACTGTCCGACCATGTTGCGCAGAACGCCCTGGGCTTTGGCGATTCGACCCTGCAAGGCCTGGAAGTCAGAGGGTGGCAGCGGCAGACACTGATACCAGCGCTCCTGCAGTTGTTCCATCTCGCTGGCCAGATCAGGCTGATGCTCGCGCTCGCTCATGCGCCTGGCCAGGCGCTGGACCTGGTAGTCCATGCGCAAGGATTGATCCGCTGCCGGCGTTTCCAGCCCGGACAGAAACTCGAACTCCACCGCGATCTGGCGGCCGAGTTCCAGGTTGGATTCCACCTGAGCCTGCAATTCAGCACATTCAAAAGCCGGATCGGCCAGCCTTCCGGCCAGCTCAAGCAGCGCTTCGCCGGCAGGATGCGGCGGGGCTTGAGGCGGCAGCCGGCTTGCCAGATCGTCGTTGTCGCCTTCCTGGCGGAGTGTCCAGAGCGTCTGGATCAGTTCGGCCAGATCCTGGGCCTGGGCGTCGCTGCGCTGACGCTGTTTGGCCTGCTGCTCGGCGATTCTGCGCTCGATGCGCTGTTCGGCGCGCTCAAAACGGCGGTTGAGCGATTCCGGCCGATGCTCGTGCCGCAGCCATTCGTCAACCAGGCCCAATAACTGGCCGCGCGCGCGCTCGAGTTCCTCATCGGGCTGGTCGGCGAGCGCTTCGGCCTGCTGGCACAAGGACTTCAGTTCGGCCTGGGCTTCATGGTCGGCCTGGCGGCGCTGATCCAGCTCACCCTTGAGCTGCTCGAAGAGCGGATCGATCGGTTCGCGGAACTGGCGCCACAGTTCCTGTTCGATCTTGCGCCGACCCGACCCTGCTTTCTGCCACTGACCCTGCAGCGCCTTGGCTTTGTCGACGGCGCTCTTCAAGTCCTTTTCGTGGCTGAGCGCCCGTGCCTCGGCGACCAGGCGCCGCTTGACCGACTCGATCGCCTCGAAGCGCTGGTCGAGCGCGTTAGAGACCTCGTTCATCAGTTCGCGCAGCGCGGCCGCCGACGAACCGCGCGCCTTGGGTGGCAAATCGTCCATGCGTCGAATGGCCTGGCGGGCCTTGCGCATGAAACCCAGCAAGTCGCCGGTCTGCGAACCCTCATCGGCGGCCGCCTTGCGTCCGGCTTCGATAAATGCCTTCAGCGCCTCGAGGTTTTGCTCGAGCAGCTGCTGGCGTTTTTCCAGAAAAGGCTTGCTGGTTTTGTAGGCCTGCTTGCAGGCGGCCTGAAACTGACGCCACTGGCCCGGGGGCGCGGCGAACTTGCGCTTGTCGCCGGGCAGGATCTCAAGCGCTTCCAGACGCTTCCACTCCTCGCGCGCCTGCTTCAGCCCGGCCATGATGGCATCAGGATGCTGGCCGCTCTCCGTCAACTGCTGCACCTGGCTGATCAGTTGGTCGCGAATCTTGTTGTTCGACCAATGCTGCCAGTTGCGCATTTCCTTGAGTCGGCCTTCCATGCGCTGCAGGCGGCCACTGTTCAGACTGGAGCGCTGGCGCGCCGGCAAGCGGTCGTGTTCGCTTCTGAGCGCACGCAGCAGATCATGGGCGCGGGCGAGATCGCCGGCCTCCAGGCTTTCGCCCACGGCGTCGAGGCGCGCGGCGAAATCGGCCGCCGACTGCTTCGCTTTGCCGGCAGCCGTTTCCGGACCCTGGGCTTTGCGCGCCTGGGTCTGGTTTTGCATCTGCACCTGCGCCTGCAGTTCACGCAACAGCGGCAGCATTTCGGCTTTCAGGGCGTCCTCGGCCGGTCCGCGGGTCGGTATCTGGTTCCAGGTGCGGTCCCAGTGCGCCAGCAGCTCGCGCGCATCGACGCTGGCTCCCTTGCGAATCGAACTGCGGATGTAATCGGCGCTGCCCAGCAATTGCGCGTCCGGACCTTCCGCCTCCGGCGTTTCCCCGACTTCCGATAGCTCAGCGCTCGGCGGCGGGGCTTCGGGCATTTTCTCCCGTCGTTGTAATGTGGCCTCGATGATCCGGAGCGCGCCTTCAAAGCGCCGGGTCAGGGCTTCGGGATGATCTGCCAGTTGCGCCCAGCGCGTGCGCAGGTCGCTCAGGGCGGCGGCCAGTTCGCCGCGGCCGTGACCGCGAGCCAGGGCCTCGGCCTCGTCGACCAGGCGTTCGGAATCGGCCTGTCCGGGTGCGGCTTTGCCGGCGGCAACGCGCAGCGCATCGAGGCGTTGCGCGGCAGCCTGGGCGCGCCTTTTATTGCTGCGCCGGGCCTGCTGCACGACTCGCTCCAGCGTGGACAGCTGATCGATTCGAGCCAGCAGGTCGGCCGCCAGTTCATCGTCGCTTTCCTGGATGAAACAATCGCCGAGAAAGCCCTGGGCGGAGATCCGCGCAAGCGCGGCGCGGCGCAGCGCCACCGCTGGAGAACGAGTGGCCAGCCGGCGGATCAATTCGCCGTCCTGGCTCAGATTCAGCCACTCGATACGCGCGTCTTCAAGTTCCTGTCGATCCGTCCGCACGACCTCGCGGCCAAGAAACTGGTCGGCGGCCTCGATGATGGCCGTGTCCTTCTCCCGAAGTCGGGCATCCAGCCAGAACGGTTCTGAATTCAGACGCTTGAGCGCTGCCAGACGGACATTGGCCGATTCGTCTTCCTGAGCGATCTGCGGCAGCTCTTTGAGCAAAGCAGGATCATTGTCCTGCTGCACCGCCCGGGCGCGCAGCGCCGGATCGCGGTTTTGCCAGGGCTTTTTGAACAGTTTGGAGCGCAGGTTCATGCGGCACGATCAGTTGGAATTCAGGCAGAGCAAATAGGTTACAGCGATGAGCAGTACAGAACCAGTCGATGGGCGTACACGTCCGGCTATTTTTTCAGGCGGTGAGCTGCTGCACCATGCGGAATCCGGCGATCCAGGTGCCCGCGGCCGAGCCCAGGTTCGAGAGGAAAAACACCACGAAGACATGGGAAACGCGGTTGCGGTACCAGCCCGACAGCCGGGTCACATCATCTCTGAGGGATTCGAAGTCAATCACCCGTGGCTTGCGCAGCCAGGTTTCGACGGCGCCGGTGACCATGCCGGCACCGATGGTTGGATTCAGGGACGTCAACGGCGCGGCAAAAATCGCTGTCAGAACGGTGATGGGATGAGCGCGAGCAAGCAGGGCGCCCAGGGCCGACAGAGAGCCGTTGATGACGACCCAGGTCAGCACCAGTGACCAGCCCAGCTCCGGGGAGCGATTGAAGCCGATGATGAAGCCGCTCATGACGGCCACCAGGATCAGCCAGGGGATGGCCTTGAGAGCCTTGGAAGGCGGCGGCATGGCGTCCAGCTCTTTCAGCCGGCGCCCGGGGTCGTCGGGACCGGTCAGTGCCTCGGCCGTGCCTGCCAAATGCCCGGCGCCGATGACCGCCAGCACCCTGCGGCCGGTGCGGCCCTCGTTTTGCCGGCGCAGGCGCGCGGCCATGTAGCGATCACGTTCCGCGATCAGGCTTTCGTACAACTCCGGGCTGGCCTCGGAGAATTCGCTGAAGGTCTCGGTGAGCAGGTCGCCTTCCTTGAGGCGCTCGATGTCCTCCTCGCTGATTTTTTCCCGCGAGAACAGCGAAAACACCAGGCCGTTGATCATGACCCAGCGTTTCCACCACGACAGGCGCCGACTGGCGCGGCGCAGGGTGACGCCAAGTTCGCGGTCGATCAGCTGTACGGGCAGTTCGGCGCGCCTGGCGCCCTCGATCGCCGCTTTCATCTCCGCGCCCGGCTCGATGCCGAACTGATCGGCCAGCCGTCGCTGATAGGCGGCCAGAGCCAGCGACGCCATCATCATGCCGGCCTTGCCCTGGCGCAGCAGGGCGAACAAGTCGAGTTTTTGCCAGCTTTCATGCTCGGTCAGCGCCTGATAACGCGAGGCGCACAGTTCGATGGCAACTGCGTCGTATTGGCCGCTTTCGAGCAGACGCTGAACCGTCTCTGCGCTGGTCCGGGAAACATGCGCGGTGCCCAGAAGCGTGTATTCCACGCCGTCGCGCTCGACGTGCTTAACCGGTTCTTTGCCGAATAATTCGAGGTGTTCGGAGGACATGCTCGCGGAGGGGTCTTGAAGCAGCGTGCAGTTTAGTCGCTTACGGTGGATCGGGGTGGTTACTCCACCCAGCCAATCTCGCGCGCCGTGCGCCGGCCGATGGTGACCTGGCTCAGGTCAGTGGCCTGCGTGGCCCGACCGGGCGCCAACGGAATGCGCCCGGCCATGAGTTCGGCTTGTTCCTGCGGATAGCGCGGCTCACGGTTGGGTTCGGCATAGCCGGCCGGAAAGATCGGCAACCCGGTGGCCGGGTCATACAGGTCGAGCGCGCCTACCGTGTGCAGAATTTCGTGCGCCAGCAGCACTTGGGCATAGTCGTGCTGCGCTTCAGCCGCCGGCACATTGGCAACGACCATGCCCAGATCCGCGCTGCCGACCGAATGCAGCACATCGCCGGCCGGCGGGGTGCTCTGAAAGCGCGCCACGACGAGAATGTCGGATTGGTTGACCTCGCGCCCCAGGCGCCAGCGCCACCAGCGCATCCGAAAGCCCCAGCGTATTCGAGCGAGCACGCCGCCGTCCGAAGGCGCGTCCGGCGCCCGGTCGAGCTCATCGCCAAGAACCAGCCGGAAAGGCTGTTCGATGCCGGGATTGTGTCGTCGCGCCTCACGGGCAAAAAACTCGCTGATTGCATCGAGCCGATCCTGTCCGAAGCGGGTCCACTGCGACAGGTCGCCCTCGTCGCTGTCTTCATCGGAGCCTGCCGCATAAGGATGCACGGCCACGACGAGCGTCCGGCTCCAGTCCGGTTCCGGTCCGCCTGTACACCGCGCCACCAGCACCACGATGAGGAGCAGACCCAGCAACAGCCACAAGCGCAGTTTGGCCAAAAGTCGAGAAATCGCAGGAAGGACGCAGTCCTGATTTTACCGATCATTCCCGCGGCTGCCTGGTTTGGCGCACCACGGGCCGGTGACCGCCCCAAACTTGCGATCACTTCGTTGTGCCGGCCCACCTCAGTACTTGGGCCGCAAACCCCGCTGTTTTGCCGGGATCAGGTGACACAAGCAGTTAGACTGTTCGTTGTGCGCTGCACCTTTTTGCCACCACAACCCCAGGTTTCAATCATGAACGGCCATTTCCTCGACGCTGCCTTTACCCCGCGAAGCATCGCCGTGATCGGCGCCAGTGAACAACCCGGATCGCTGGGCGCCACGGTTCTGGCCAATCTGCGCAACGACGGGTACAAAGGCAAATTGTTTGCCGTCAATCCGCGACATACGGAAATCCAGGGCGTGCGCTGCTGGTCCGACGTGACCGAGATCGAGGCCGGCGTGGATCTGGCGGTCATCGTTGCGCCGGCTTCGTCGGTTGGCGGCATCCTGCGCCAATGCGGTGATAAAGGCATACGGCATGCCGTCGTGCTGTCGCCGGGCTTCAGCGAACAGGGTGCGGCCGGCAAGAGGCTGGAAGAGCGCATGGTCGAGATCGCACGCGACCAGGACATGCGCGTGATTGGCCCGAACTGCTGGGGCATCATGCGGCCGTCGCAGGGCGTCAACGCGACCTTCAGCCGCAACACCGCCAAACCGGGCAACCTCGCCCTGGTATCCCAATCCGGGGCCATCTGCA
Organism: uncultured Wenzhouxiangella sp.; assembly: GCA_964623655.1. GTDB lineage: Bacteria > Pseudomonadota > Gammaproteobacteria > Xanthomonadales > Wenzhouxiangellaceae > Wenzhouxiangella. The sequence goes on along the minus strand of CAZUTZ010000009.1, from coordinate 2,878 downwards.
CGGCGATTCTGGACTGGGCTGAAGGGCAGGGCATCGGCTTTTCGGCAGTGGCCTCGACCGGCGCCGAGGCCGACGTCGATTTCGGCGATCTGCTCGATTTTCTGGCCCTGGATGGACAGACCCGCAGCATTCTCCTGTACGTGGAAGGGGTGCGTGACGCCCGACGTTTCATGAGCGGCCTGCGCTCGGCGGCGCGCATGAAGCCTGTCATCGTCATCAAGGCCGGCCGCCACGCCGAAAGTTCGCAGGCGGCCATGTCGCACACCGGGGCCCTGGTTGGCGCCGACGATGTCTTCGATGCCGCCCTGGAGCGCGCCGGCGTGGTGCGGGCCAACTCCATCTTCGGATTGTTCTCGGCTGCGCGCATCCTGTCCAGCGGCTATCGGGCCAACGGCAATCGCCTGGCCATTGTCACCAATGCCGGCGGGCCGGCGGTGATGGCGACAGACTGTGCCGTGGATCTTGGCCTGTCCATGGCCAAGCTGGCTCCGGACACCATGGAAAAGCTGGATCAGTTGCTGCCGGCGCACTGGTGCAAGTCCAATCCCGTCGACCTCATCGGCGATGCCGATGCCGACCGCTACGCCAAGGCCCTGGAGCTTTGTCTGGCCGACAAATCGGTGGATGCCGCGCTGGCCATGCTGACGCCACAGGCCATGACCGATGTGCACGGCAGCGCGAAAGCGGTAACGGAACAGGCAGGCAAGACGCGCAAGCCGCTGATTGCCTGCTGGCTGGGCGACAGCCAGGTGCGCGGCGCCCGAGCGCACTTCAGCGAACATCAGCTGCCGCATTTCACGACCCCGGAGTCGGCCGTGGAGGCTTTTGCCTATCTTGACGCCTACGCCCGCAACCAGCGCCTTCTGGTGCAGGTGCCCGGGCCTCTGACCGACCGCAGCCCGCCGGATGTCAACAGCGCTCGTTTGATCATCCAGGGCGCGCTGGCCGACGGCCGGCGCACGCTCGGCACCCTGGAAGCCAAGGCCATCCTGTCGGCTTTCCGCATTCCGGTGACCAGCAGCATGCGCGCCGAAACGCCGGGCGAGGCGCTGGTGGCGGCCGGTACCGTGGGCTATCCGGTTGCGATGAAAATCGACTCGCCGGATATCACCCACAAGTCCGACGTGCACGGCGTGCGTTTGAATATCAGCAGCCCGGAGCACGTGCGCAATGCGTTCTTGCACATGGTCGAGGAAGCGGCCCGGCGCCGCCCGCAGGCGCGGATCCGCGGGGTGACGGTCGAGCGCATGCACGACAGCCCCTACGGCCGCGAGCTGATGGTCGGCGTTTTGCGAGATCCGGTATTCGGGCCGGTGATCACCTTCGGTTCCGGCGGGACGCGGGTTGAAATCCTGCGTGACCGGTCGGTCGCCCTGCCGCCGCTCAATCGCGTGATCATCCAGAGCATGATTGCCAGGACGCGGGTGGCCACGCTGCTGGGCGAATTCCGCAATATGCCGGCGGTTGATTTGAAGGCCCTGGAGCGGGTTTTGCTGCGCGTCTCCGAGATGGTTTGCGAACTGCCGGAAATCGTCGAAATGGATATCAATCCACTGATCGTCGACGAGCGAGGCCTGGTGGCCGTCGATGCCCGGCTCGCGGTGGCCTATCCGGAGTCGGAGGCCAGGCGTTACGGACACATGGCCATTCACCCGTATCCGGCTGACCTGGTCAAGCAAGTGCAGCTGCCGGACGGCGTGGATCTGACCATCCGGCCCATTCGTCCGGAAGACGCCGACATCGAGCGCGAATTCGTGCGCCGCCTGTCGCCGCAATCACGCTATTTCCGATTCATGCAGGCGGTCAGCGAGCTGAGCCAGAAAATGCTGGTGCGTTTCACCCAGATCGACTATGACCGCGAAATGGCGTTGATCGCGGTGATCGAATCCGAACAGGAGCCGGAAGGCGAACTGCAGGTCGGTGTGGCCCGCTACACGGTCAACCCGGATCAATTTTCATGCGAGTTTGCGCTGACCGTTGCCGATGAGTGGCAGGGCCGTGGCATTGGCTGGAAGTTGATGAACGAGTTGATGGAAGTCGCGCGGTTGCGCGGACTTCGTCGCATTGAGGGTGAGGTGCTCGGCGAGAACCGAAACATGCTCTCGCTGATGGAGCGGCTGGATTTCAGCGTGCGCAACCACGAGGAGGACAACGCCTTGCGCTGCGTATCGCGCCGTCTCTGATCGCGCTGCCGCGGGCCCGAAAAGGGCCCGCAGTCAGGGCATCAGGGCTGTCCGGACTGATGCGCCCGGTAGCGCTGGTAAAGGCGCAGGCTGCGATCACGGGTGAGGTCGTATTCGACCCCGTCGATCCAGACTGAATGAATTTGCGTCATCGGTTCGAGCGGGTCGCCGCCGGCGGCAAACAGGCTGGCGCGCTTGCCCGCCTCGATCGATCCGAGCTGATCGGCCACGCCGAGAATTTCGGCCGGGCGCAGGGTCACGGATTTGAGCGCAATCTCCGGCGGCAAGCCGTGGGCCACGGAAGTGCCGGCCTGGAAGGGCAGGTTGCGGGCATTGGCGACGTTCATGCCGCTGCCGCCATCACCGATGGCAAAGCGGACTCCGGCCTCATGCAATGCCGCGGCCGACTGAAAGGACTGGTCATACGCCCCCCAGCGGCGCACCGGCATGGCGTAGGGGTTTTGCAGAATGACCGGGATATCGGATTGGGCCAGGCGCTCGGCCACGAACTGGGCATCGGAGTTGGCGACCAGAATGATGTCTTCAAAGCCCTGGCCCTCGGCCCAGTCCAGTGCCGCCTCGATCAAACGATGACCGTTTGCGGTCAGCATCAGCGGAATGTCGCCGGCCAGCAGCGGCAGCAGCGACTCGAGCTGATCGTTGCGCGGCGGCATGGGGCCGCCTCCGTCCTCGGC
>CAZUTZ010000008.1:13498-20782 GCA_964623655.1 uncultured Wenzhouxiangella sp. | reverse complement strand
AGACCTTGATCCCCATGTCGTTGATCATGTTGATGATGTCTTCGATCTGATCGGGATCGACGATGTCGTCGGGCAAGTGGTCGTTGACCTGCGCATAGGTCAACCACTGGCCCTGTTCCCTGCCCTTTTCGATCAGTTGCTTAAGCTGTGACGGTCTCGGTGTGTTATCCATAAACGAGTGCTTGCCTTAATCCTGGCGGTTATCGAGGCGCAAGCTCAAAAGCTCGCGCAGTTCGGCGATTCTTTGGTCATCCAGTCCCCCTTCGACCAGCTGGGCCTGCTGAAGCTCGCGAACCCGCGCCTTGACCTGGTTGTGACGAATCCTGCTCATGGTGTCGTCGAGCGCCTGCGGCATGGTCTCCGGGTCGCAGCAATCCTGGGCGGCCAGGCGAGCCATCCACGGCGTTTCCGGACGATCACGCCATAACTCCAACAGCTTAGCCGTGGAAAGGTGGGGCCTTTTTGCGCAAAAGTCAACCAGTTCTTGCAGAAAACTCAACCCCTTGACCGGAGCGGCAATGTCGAGAAAGTGGACATTTTCCCCCTGCGCCAGTTCCGGACGCTGTACCAGAAGCGCCACAGCGTACTGCACCGGCGTCAGCGGGCGGTCTTCGCCGGCCGTGATCGACGCCGGCCTGGCCGCCTCCGCGGTCCCCCTGCTGGACAGGCTCTGCTGTCCGCTCAAGCGCTTTAGCTGATCACGCATCAGGTCGGCGAACGGGCCCTCGGGCAGCTTTTCCAGGTAAGGTTGGGCCAGGGCCACCAGGCGGGCGCGGCCGTCAAGCGTGCGCATGTCGACCTGGCCGGTCAGCTCGTCGAAAAACACCTGCGACAGCGGCTTCGATTGCTCCAGAAGGGCGCTGAAGGCGGCTGATCCCTGTTGCCGGACCAGGCTGTCGGGGTCCTCGCCTTCGGGTAGAAAGAAAAAGCGCACTTCCCGGTTGTCCTTCATCAGCGGCAGGGCTGTCTCCAGCCCGCGCCATGCCGCCTGCCGTCCCGCGCGGTCGCCGTCGAAGCAGAACACCACCACCGGCGTGGCCTTGAACAGCAAATCCAGGTGTTCAGGTGTGACGGCGGTGCCCAAAGTGGCCACCGCATCGGTAAAGCCGAACTGATGCAAAGCTGCGGCGTCCATGTAGCCTTCGACCACCAGAATGCGCTGCGGCAGATGGCCGCGCCGAACCTGGTAGAGCCGATAAAGCTCACGGCCCTTGTGAAACACCGGCGTCTCCGGCGAGTTCAGGTATTTCGGGCCCCGCTCTCCCAGCGCTCGACCGCCAAAGGCGATCACCCGGCCGCGGCGGTCGTGAATCGGAAACATCACGCGGTCGCGAAATTTGTCGGTCAGGCGGTCGTTGTTGCTGGTGATCAGTCCGGCGCGCTCCTGCTCGGTCGGCGTGAAGCCTGCCTGAGTCAGCGTCTCGCTCAGCGCCTGCCAGGCATTGGGGGCATAACCGATGCCGAATTCGTCCACGGTGGGCTTGTCGAAACCGCGCGCCTTGAGATAATTTCGGGCGGTTTCGCTGGCCCCCAGCTGACGGCGGAAAAAGCTCTGGGCAGCGGTCAAGGCCTCATATAGTCGCTCGTGACTCTGGCGGGGCGCCAGACCGGCCTCGCGCGGGACTTCAAGGCCGGCCGTGTGCGCCAGCTCCTCGATCGCGGCAGGAAATTCCAGGCCGTCGTAGGCCATGACGAATCCGACCGCCGTACCGTGCGCACCGCAGCCGAAGCAGTGGTAGAACTGCTTGGAAGAACTGACCGTGAAGGACGGGGTTTTCTCGTCATGGAACGGGCACAAACCCTTGTATTCGCCGCGGCCGGCCGGTTTCAGTGCGACCCGGGCGTTGATGATGTCGACAATGTCGACCCGCTCCAGCAGGGATTCAATAAAGTCTTCGGGAATTCGACCGGCCACCGGTCAACCGCCGGCGTTCAGCCGGCCAGCCGCGCTCTTACCAGCCGGGAGACCTGGCCCATATCGGCCCGACCCTGGGCCTGTCCCTTGATGCGGCCCATGACCTGGCCCATGTCGGCCATGCCGCTGGCGCCGGTCTCGGCGATGGCCTGATCGATGAGCTGCTCAAGGTCGGTTTCCGACAAGGGCTCTGGCAGATAGTGCTGGAGGATTTCGATCTCGGCTTCTTCGTTTTCGGCCAGATCCGCCCGGTTGCCGGCGCGATACTGCTCGGCGGATTCGCGACGCTGCTTGATCATCTTTTCCAGCGTTGCCAGTACCAGGGCATCGTCGGCTTCGATGCGCTCATCGACTTCACGCTGCTTGATCGCGGCGCTGACCATCCGCAGGGTCTTCAGGCGCGCCTTGTCTCCGGCACGCATTGCCTGCTTGATATCGTCGAGAAGCTGATCTTTCAGGGGCATGGCTGGGTGGGATTTGGCGTATCCGCTCGACCGAGCAGCGGAAAGTTGCAAACTTCCTAGTACAATCGGCGCCGATTGACGCGCTCGCGCGAGAGCTTGCGCAGATGGCGCTTGACCGCTGCCGCTTTCTTGCGCTTGCGTTCCTGGGTCGGCTTTTCGAAAAACTCGCGGCGGCGCGCTTCAGCGACGACGCCCGCTTTTTCGCAGGAACGCTTGAACCGCCGCAGGGCATATTCAAACGGCTCATTTTCTTTGACCTTGACGCTCGGCATTAAATTGATATCCAGTTTTATGGTGGAAAGCTCCCCATTATAAACCGCGCAATGAAGCATATGCAAAGCATTCTGGGCGTTGAAACCTCCTGCGACGAAACCGGCGTGGCGATATTCCGGCCCGGTGCCGGCATTGTTGCCGAACTGGTCTACACCCAGGCCGACCACGCTGCTTTCGGCGGGGTGGTGCCCGAACTGGCCTCGCGCGATCACGTGCGGAAACTGCCCGGCCTGGTTCGCGAGGTTCTCGATCGTGCCGAACTGGCGGCCAGCGGGCTGGACGGTGTGGCCTATACGGCCGGGCCGGGTTTGGCCGGAGCGCTGCTGGTTGGTGCGGCGACCGCGGTGGCTTTCGCCGCCGCGCTGGGAAAACCCGCGATCGCCGTGCACCACATGGAAGGCCACCTGCTCTCGCCGCTGCTCGATGCCGAGAGCCGCCCCGACTTTCCGTTTGTCGCCCTGCTGGTCTCCGGCGGTCATACCATGCTGGTCGAGGTGCGCGGCGTGGGCCAATACCGCCTGCTCGGCGACACGCTCGACGACGCGGCCGGTGAGGCCTTCGACAAGACCGCGCGCCTGCTCGGCCTGGGTTTTCCCGGCGGGCCGGAAGTCGCCCGACTTGCCGAGCGCGGCGACGATGCGCGTTTTGACTTCCCCCGACCCATGGTCAACCGGCCGGGCCTGGATTTCAGCTTTTCCGGCCTCAAGACCCATACCCGATTGATGGCCAAGGGCGCGGAGCGCGAAGACCATGCGGATATTGCCGCCGGCTTCGAGCGTGCCGTGGTCGAGACGCTGTTGATCAAATGCCGGCGGGCGCTGAAAGAAACCCGACTTGAACGCCTGGTCATCGCCGGCGGGGTCAGCGCCAACCGGCGCTTGCGTGCGGCTTTCGACGAGGCCTTGCCCGGACAGGTGTACTATCCGCCGCTGAATCTGTCGACCGACAATGGTGCCATGATCGCTCACGCCGGCTGGCATCGGCGCGGTGAGGGCCGAACGGATGGCAGGATCGAAGTCCGTCCTCGATGGCCGTTGCCTGAACTGACACCGCCAGCGTGAGGCGCCAAAGCCAGCCGTCGCTGAACCCCGAACCCTGAACCCCGAACCCTTTCAAATGGATATCGTCTTCATCTCCGACCTCGACATTGATACCGTCATCGGCATTTTTGACTGGGAGCGCGAAATTCGCCAGACCGTGCGTTTGAACATTGAAATGAATACCGATGTGCGCAAGGCGGCCCTGACCGATCGGATCGAGGATGCGCTGGACTACAAGGCCGTTTCCAAGCGTCTGATCGCCTTTGTCGAGCAATCCGAATTCGGCCTGGTCGAGACGCTGGCCGAGCGCTGTGCCGAAATCATCCTGAATGAGTTCCCAGTGCAGTGGGTGCGGCTGCGGCTGGACAAGCCCGGCGCCGTGCGCGGCTCGCGGTCGGTGGGTATCCTGATCGAGCGCGGCAGCAAGCCCTGAGTCAGTCAAGGACGCCCAAGCTTTGAAAGAGCCCCAACCAGGCAATTCGGAATCGCCGTTGGTCGAGGTCTATCTGGGCCTGGGCAGCAACCTGGATGCCGAGCGGCATATCGCGGCCGGTTTCGCCGCCTTGCGTCGGCAGTTCGGCGAGGTGATTTGTTCGCCGGTCTACCGTTCGCCGGCGGTCGGCTTTTCCGGCGATGATTTCCTCAACGCCGCAGCGCGGATCCGCACCGATTGGGCGGTCGGGCGGCTCAAGGACTGGCTGACCGAGCTGGAAAACGCCCACGGCCGCGACCGCAGCCAGCCCAAGTTATCTGATCGGTCGCTCGACATCGATATCCTGTTGCACGGCGAAAAGGTCGGCGAGCATGACGGGCTGGTCCTGCCGCGCGAGGAAATTCTGGAGTATGCCCACGTGCTCAAGCCGCTGGCCGATATCGCGCCGGCCCTGCGCCACCCCGTGACCGGCTTGAGCTTCGCCGAGCACTGGCAGCGCTTCGACGGTGATCGCAGCCTGCAGAGCGTGTAGGCTGATTGATCAAGCCTTCGCCCGGAGCCGAATATGAATCCGCACCATCCTTCACAGGAAGACAGCGTGCTGCTGCTAGTCGACGTGCAGGGCAAGCTCGCTCGCCTGATGCACGAATCCGACGCCATGATCCGGCAGCAGCGCATCCTCATCGAAGCCTGCCGGCTGCTGGAGATCCCGATCATCTGGGCCGAGCAGCTGCCTGACAAGCTCGGCCCCACGGTGCCGGAGTTGACCGAAAAACTGGACGGCTTGTCGCCTTTTCCCAAAGCCAGTTTCGGCTGCTGCGGCGATCGTCGGCTCATGCAGGCCCTCCGCGAGGGCGGCCGAAGCCAGGTGCTGTTGTGCGGCATCGAGGCGCATGTCTGCGTCTGGCAAACCGCCGCGGCGCTGCGGCGTGAGGATTATGCCGTGCACCTGGTCTGCGATGCGGTGTCTTCACGCTCGGCCTTCAACCGTGACATCGCGTTCCGCCGCATGGCGGAAGCGGGCGTGGTCTTGAACAACGTCGAGATGGTGCTTTTTGAACTGATGCGCACGGCCGAGCACCCGCGCTTCCGCGAGGTGACCGGCCTGCTCAAGTGAAATCGACGGGTTCGTGAGCCATCGGCCAGAGGGCCTTGGCCTGAAGACCCCTCTGATACTGAGGCCGGCCTCAGACAAACAAGTCCGGCAGCAATCGGTTGCCGGGCTGGACGGCATACTGATCCAGATCGGTGATCCCGGCTTTCGGCAGCACTTCGTCGTCGATAAAGAAGTTGCCGCTGACCTCATCAGCCGGCTGGGTCAGAATCCAGTGGGCGGCGTCGGCCATGATGTCCGGTTTGCGGCAATTTTCCGGCTTGACCGCGTCGCCCAGCATGGCCAGGGCCGCGGTCGCAATAACGGTGCGCGGCCATAGCGCGTTGACGGCGATGCCGGCGGGCTTGAATTCCTCGGCCATGCCCAGAACACACAGGCTCATGCCGTATTTGGCCATGGTGTAGGCCACGTGCGGGGCAAACCACTGCTTGTCCATGTTCAGCGGTGGCGACAGGTTGAGGATATGCGGGTTGTCAGCTTGCCTGAGATAGGGCAGGGCGGCCTGCGAACAGACGAAAGTGCCCCGGACATTGACGCCGAACATGAGGTCGAAGCGCTTCATCGGCACCTCCGGCGTCGGCGCCAGGAAGATGGCCGAAGCGTTGTTGACCAGGATGTCAATGCCGCCGAAGTGCTCGGCGGCCTGAGCCATGGCCTTGGCGACCGCTTCTTCGTCGCGGATATCGAGCTTGATGGCCAGGGCCCGACCGCCGGCGGCTTCGATCTCCTCGGCCGCGGAGTGAATGGTGCCGGGCAGCTTGGGGTGAGCGCGCTCGGTCTTGGCCGCGACCACCACGTTGGCGCCGTCGGCCGCGGCCTTGAGCGCGATGGCTTTGCCGATGCCGCGCGAGCCGCCGGTGATGAACAGGGTCTTGCCGGATAGTGTGTCGGTCATGGATTAATTCCTCACAAAAGCGAGACAGGGCGGCCGCGGCCGGGGAAAATGCGCTGAACGTGAGCGTCCGGACTCGGCCAGCCGGCGCATTATGCTACCCGAGGCGGCCTGCCGCCGGACCAATTCACCTGCAGTTTCCCAGCGACGCCGATGGATAACGGTTTTCTTGCCGGCCTGATGAACCTGATCGAGACCCGGCCCACCTGGGTGGTGCTGGCGGCATTCGGTTTTGCTTTTCTGGAGTCGCTGGCCGTTGTCGGTCTGTTGGTGCCCGGCATCGTGTTGCTGTTCATTGTCGGCGCCCTGGTCGGGTTCGACGCCAACCTGTTCATCCTGGTGTGGCTGGCGGCCATGCTGGGCGCTTTGAGTGGTGACCTGATCAGCTACTGGGTCGGGCGGCACTTCCACGATCGCATTCCCGGTTTCTGGCCTTTCCGGCGGCGCCCGGAGTTGTTCGAGGGCGGCAAGTTGCTCATTTCAAAGCATGGCGGCAAGAGTATTTTCATGGGTCGCTTCATCGGCATCATGCGACCGGTGGTGCCGATGCTGGCCGGCATGCTGGGCTTGCGGCCCTGGGTATTCGTTGCCTTTGCGGTGCCGGCCGCGATTCTGTGGGCGCCGGTTTACCTCGTGCCCGGCATGATTTTCGGTGCGTCGCTGGATCTGGCCGCCGAGCTGGCCGGGCGGCTCGTGCTGCTGCTGGTGCTGGCCGTGCTCGGCATCTGGTTTGTCCTCTGGATCACGCGGGTCGTCTACGAGTTCACCGCCCGCCGCAGCGGCTGGTGGCTGAAAAGCCTGGTGCTCTGGACGCATCGCCATCCGGTGGCCGGCCATCTGGTCGGTGACCTGTTCCAGCCGGGGCGGCATCAGGTCATCTCGATCGCTCTGCTGGGCCTGTTGATGATGGTCGCGCTGGTGACGCTGGTCGCGGTGCTGATCGCCGCCCCTTTGACCCTGCCGGCCTGGGATGCCGAGCTGCGCGTCGTCGGTCTTGCCGCCAGCTTGCGCAGTCACCTGGCCGACCCGGTTTTCGTTGTTCTCGTGCTGGCGGGCGACATCCGCGTCCTGGCCCCGCTGGCGCTGGCCGCGGCTTTGCTGCTGCTGGTTGGGGGTCGCCTGCATGCGTTGCGCTTCTGGGTGGCGGCGGTGG
>CAZUTZ010000008.1:0-13398 GCA_964623655.1 uncultured Wenzhouxiangella sp. | reverse complement strand
CTGCTGCTGGTTGGGGGTCGCCTGCATGCGTTGCGCTTCTGGGTGGCGGCGGTGGCCGGCGGCTGGCTGCTGGCCGAAATCACCGCGGCGCTGATGGGGCTGGTGGTGCCGGTGGACGCGACCGAGGCAGGTCTCGATGAGGTGCCGCACCGGGCCTTTGCCCTGGCCTCGCTGATCTTCGGGTTTTTCGCCGTGATGGTGGCCAAGGATTTGAGCGCGCGCCGGCGCAAATGGCCTTATCTGGCCACCAGCGTGCTGCTGGCGGTCCTGGGCTTTGCCCAGTTTTATCTCGGTCAGGCCACCCTGCTTGGCCTGCTGGCGGCTTTCGCCCTGGGCCTGGGATGGGTGGCCCTGGTCGGCATCGCCTACCGGCGAAGAGCCCGGCCGCGCACCCATCCGCTCGGGTTTGCGCTGGTGCTTTCGCTGACTTTCCTGAGCCTGGCCGGGGTGCAGGTCCACCTGAACTATGACGACAAGATGAGCACCAGCCGGGTCAGCCTGCCGGAAAGACAGCTGGATCGGCAGCACTGGAAGGAAGCGGAGTGGCAGCAGTTGCCGCAACGCCGATCCGTGCTGGGTTCCTATCGGCAGCAGCGCTTCGATCTGCAGCTCGAGGCGGATTTCGCGATGCTGAGGGCAGCTTTATTGTCCGCCGGTTGGCGCGATCCACCGACCGGCGACCTGGTCAGCGTGCTGCGCCATCTGGCTGCGGCACCCGACGGCGAGGCACCGACCTTGCCGCGCGACTTTGCCGGCCGGCCGGAGGATCTGCTGATGGGGATTGATCTGGCCGACGATGAACGCATCGTCCTGCGCCTGTGGGATTCGGGTGCCAGACTCCTGCCGGGCGCGGTTCCATTGTCGCTGGGTCAGGTGCGCCACACGCGGCTGGTGCCGGGCCCGCTCGGCCTTCGGCGCTGGAAAGAGATTGCCGGGACGCGCGCGGAGGCGATGAACGTCCTGCTGGAAGCGTTGCCGGAAGTGGAGGTCGTCGACCGAACAGAGCCGATGGTCTTGCTCAGTCTTCGTCCTCGGAGCGAATGGTCGCTTGTTCGACCAGCGGCATCAGGGCTTCCAGCCGCTGCTGCGGATCGGTGATTTCAAGCAGCTGCTGAGCCTGGCTGAGCTCCAGCGGCAGGACGGAGGCCAGGGCGAAACTCAGGCTGCTGGCATTGTCGGGATCGACCTGGAGCTGCGAGGCGAGTTGCTCGTGACGCAACAGTTCGCGCATCAAGGTTTGCAGCGTCGCGTACTCGGGCGCCACCGGGCTCGCCGGTTCCGGCGGCAGCCAGGCAATATCGCCGATCAGTAGTCCATCGTCGCGCGCCTTGGTGGATTGAATTGCAAAGCGACGCTGGCCCCGCGTTGTCAGGCCGAGCAGGCCGTCTTCGAGCGTGGAGAAATCGGTGATGATGGCTTCGGTGCCGATGCGGGCATGCCAGGCCTCACCCTCATCGTCCTCGGGAAATCGAGCGACGACGCCGAAGCCGCTGCCGGCGCGCATGCACTCTCGCACCATGTCGATATAGCGCGACTCGAAGATGCGCAGCGGCAGCAGCGCGTCCGGGAACAGCACGGTCTGGAGTGGAAACAGCGGCAGTGATTCGCTCATTCTTCACCTCGTACGAAGCGTTGGGGTGCATTCCCGAAGCCCTGATTGCTCATGAACACCACGTGGTCGCCAGGACGCACGATGGCGCGCAGATCCTTGATGAGATTGTCGGTCTGGCGACGTGCACGGCCCTGGCCGTGCAGCTTGGCGAGGATTTCGCCGGGGTCCCAGTCCATGGCATCGTTGGTTTTCAGCCACACGTGGTCGGCGGCGGCCAGGGCCGGGGCCAGTTCATGCAGGTGATGGCCGCCGCGCATGGTGTTGCTGGCCGGCTCCAGGGCGACCAGAATGCGGGCGCCGCCAATGCTTCTGCGCAACCCCTCCAGGGTCAGACGGATTGCGGTTGGATGATGGGCAAAATCATCGTAGACGCGGGTGCCGTTGATTTCGCCCAGAAATTCAAGCCGGCGCTTCACGCCCTTGAATTCGGTCAGGGCAGCAGCCGATATCTCAGGCTCCACGCCGACGGCTGAGGCTGCTGCGACGGCGGCCATGGCGTTCATGGCGTTGTGGCGGCCGGTCAGCGCCCAGCGCAGTTCGGCGGTGGGTTCATCTGGATGATGAAAAACCAGGTGCCGGCCGGCAGGTTCGGCCAGTTCAACCCGCCAGTCGTTGCCCTGGGAAACGCCAAAGCGCGTCAGTTGGCTCCAGCACCCGCGTTCCAGCACGTTTTTCAGGGCGCCGTCGTCACCATTGACGGCGATGGTCGCGTTGCCGGCAATGGTGCGAACGTAATGATGGAACTGCTGCTGGATGGCGGACAGATCGCTGTAGATGTCGGCGTGGTCGAATTCAAGGTTGTTGAAAACGGCCACGCTGGGCCGGTAGTGCACGAATTTCGCCCGCTTGTCGAAAAAGGCGGTGTCGTATTCGTCGGCCTCGACCACGAACAAATCGTCCCCGCTTCGCGCCGAAACGTCGAAATTGTTGGGCAGGCCGCCGATCAGGAATCCCGGCTCGAGTCCGGCGTGTTCCAGGATCCAGGCCAGCATGCTGGCCGTGGTGGTCTTGCCGTGGGTGCCGGCGACGGCCAGCACCCGCCGACCGGCCAGGTAATTCGCGCCCAGCCAGCCGGGGCCGGAGGCGAACGGCAGGCGTTCATTCAGGATGCGCTCGATACAGGGGTTGCCGCGGCTGAGCGCGTTGCCGATCAGGATCAGATCGGGCCTCGAATCCAGGACTTCCGGATCGTAGCCTTCGCTGAGCTCGATGCCCAGCGCTTCCAGCTGAGTGCTCATCGGGGGATAAACATTCTGATCCGAGCCACTGACTTCATGGCCGTCGGCGCGAGCCAGTGCTGCAAGCCCGCCCATGAAGGTGCCGCAGATGCCAAGAATATGGATTTTCACAAAGGTCCCGCCAACCCGCTGATGATCCCGAAAGTAAAGATGAAAACTAGCACAGCAACAAAGAGTCCGGCGGCAAAGCTGGCATCCAGCGCATGGCGCCAGATATGGGCGTCCACCATGAACGACCAGAAGAACACCAGCAGACTGATGACCAGCGCGGCCTGGGAGGGTTCGTCACCGGTATCAAGGCCGAACGGCAGGGTGATCAGCGACAGCAAGGCGCTGCTGCCGTAAAGCGCGCTCAGGGTTTGTTCCCAGCGATTGATCCGGCGTCTGAGGTGCAGCACCACCCGGACAATGAGCAGCGGCAGCCCGGCGGCCAGAATCAGGATGGCCGTGGCGTTGTCCGGGGTACGGCCGATGTTGAGACTGAGTGCGGCTACCAGGACGTAGAGAAACAGGCAGGCCAGCAGAACGCTGCGTCCGGCCGGCAGATCCTGCGGGCCGCGCCGGAGCAGGACAATGTCGATTAGAACGGCAAACAACGAACTCATGAGCGCCATCCGTGGCAGGATTCAGAAATGACCGGGATCAGCAAAAGTGATGCGCCCGCCCCCGATGCGGTGATTGACGTCAGCGGTCTGGACTGCCCCGTGCCCGCCATTGAGGCGCGCAAACGCCTGGATTGCATGAAACCAGGCCAGATTCTTGAAGTCATTGCCACCGACCCCCTGGCCGCGGTTGATCTGCAGATTCTGTGCGATCGCTCAGGGCATGTGTTGCTGGATAGCCGCGAGCAGTCGAAGTCGCTGACGGTCTGGATTCGGGTCAGTGCAGGGCGTCGACCAGACGCTGATTGACGGTCTCGATGTCGCCCATGCCGTCGACCTCCAGAAGCAATCCGCGCTCACCGTAGTATCCGGTAACCGGCGCGGTTTGCTGGTGATAGACCTTCAGGCGATTGCGGACCACTTCCTCGGTATCGTCTGAACGGCCTTCCTCCGCGCCGCGCTTGGCCAGGCGCTGGACGATCTGCTCCTCGTCGACGGTCAACTCCAGGGCCTTGTCGACCGGCTGGCCCAGGCGCGATAACAGCGAATCCAGCGCTTCGGCCTGGACCAGATTGCGCGGGAAGCCGTCGAGGATATAGCCGTTCTCGATGTCTGGCTGGCCGAGGCGTTCTTCGATCAGGCCGAGGACGAGATCGTCCGAGACCAGCTCGCCTGCGTCCATTGCCGCCTTGGCCTTGAGTCCCAGCGGCGTACCGTTTTTGACCGCCGCGCGCAGCAGGTCGCCGGTGGAGATGTGCGGAACCTTCAATCGCTCCTTGAGCAGGGCGGCCTGGGTGCCCTTGCCGGAGCCGGGTGGGCCTAGCAGTATGATGCGCATGGTTTGGAAGCTGGATGAGTGGTAGAAGTCACAGGCCGCTAAAATTAACCGCAGTCAGACGGGGTGTCAAATACGGTCGGCAGCGTTAGACTGGGAGCAATAATGCGGCGATGTCCTTGCGCTGCCGCCTGATCTATCCGGCGAAAAAAGCGCTCAACAGTCAAGATCACCAGGCAAGCTTATGAGCCATCCATTGCGAAACATTCTTTATGCGCAGTCCGGCGGCGTGACGCCGGTGATCAACGCCAGCGCCGCCGGGGTCATCCGTGCTGCGCGCGGCAGCGGTCGGGTTGGCCGCGTTCTGGCGGCGCGCGACGGCATCCTGGGCGTGCTGACCGAGGAGCTGATCGATACGGCGCAGTTCAGCGACGACGAGCTGCAGCAGCTGGAGCAAACCCCGGGCGGCGTGTTCGGCTCATGCCGCTACAAGCTGAAAGGGCTGGAGGACAACCGGCGCGAATATGAGCGACTGGTCGAAGTCTTCAGGGCTCACGATATCGACTGCTTTCTTTATAACGGTGGTAATGATTCGGCGGATACCGCGCTGAAGGTGTCGCAGATCAGTCGGGAAATGGGCTTTGAAATCCAGTGTGTCCACGTCCCCAAAACGATCGACAACGATCTCGAGGGCACGGACAACTCACCGGGCTTCGGCTCCGTGGCCAAGTATGTGGCCGTCTCGATTCTTGAAGCCAGTCTCGACGTCCAGTCCATGGCGTCGACATCGACCAAGGTCTTTGTCCTCGAAGTCATGGGCCGGCATGCCGGTTGGATTGCGGCAGCCGGCGGGCTGGCCCAGCGCCAGGCGGGGGATCCACCGCATGTCATCCTGTTCCCAGAGGTGCCGTTCAAGGAGGAAGACTTTCTGGCGGCCGTCCAGCGGGCGGTCGAGCAGCACGGCTATTGCTCGGTCGTGGTCTCGGAGGGCGTGCGCAATGCCGACGGTCAATTCCTGACCGATGCCGGCAGCACCGATGCTTTCGGTCATCGCCAGCTTGGCGGCGTCGCCCCCATGATCGCCGAGCTGGTCAAGCAACGCCTCGGACACAAATACCACTGGGCGGTCAGTGACTACCTGCAGCGCTCGGCTCGCCACATTGCCGCGCAGGCCGATCTCGATCAGGCCCGGGCCGTGGGCGAAGCCGCCGTGGATATGGTCCTGAATGGGGAGCACGGCGTTTTGGCCGGAATTGTGCGCGAATCCGACGATCCCTATCGCTGGGCCATTCGTCCGGTGCCGCTGGATCAGGTCGCCAACCACGAAAAGAAAATGCCGCGCGAGTTCATCAGCGCCGACGGCTACGGCATCACCGATGCCTGCCGGCGCTACCTGCGCCCGCTGATTGCCGGACAGGCCTACCCGGATTACCGGGACGACGGACTGCCGCACTACCTGGCCAAGACCTTGCAGTACGTGCAGCAGAAGTTGCCGCCCTTCACGGTTTGACTCACAGCGCGAGGGGCCTTGCCCGTTGCTGCCGAGTCGGGTCTGACATGGGCCGGGCGAAGATCGCCCGGGGGAGTCGGCGACGATTGCAACGCACCGCATGAGCGGCTAGGGTGAAAATTTTTTATTCTCTGACAAAACCGAAACCCAAAAACAATGAAATCACAGCTTGCGTCCCTGAATGAATGGGTCGACGGGGTGGCTGAGCACACAGGTGCCCGCGAAGTACACTGGTGCGACGGCTCTGAGCAGGAAAATCGGCGACTGATCAACCTGATGCTGGAAAGCGGCGAGCTCGTGCCGCTGAACCAGTCCACCCACCCGGAATGTTATCTGCATCGCTCCGATCCGGGCGATGTGGCGCGCGTCGAACACCTGACTTACGTCTGTACGCGCGAGCGTGAGGACGCCGGTACCAACAATCACTGGATGAGTCCACAGCAAGCCCATGCGCTGATGGACGACCTGTTCGCCGGCTGCATGGAAAACCGCACGCTCTACGTCGTGCCTTACTGCATGGGTCCGATCGATTCGCCTTACTCGCGTTGTGGCGTGGAGATTACGGATAGCCCCTATGTCGTGGCCAACATGCGCCTGATGACCCGCATGGGTTCCGAGGCGCTGGCACGGATCGAGCGCGACGGCAGCTTCGTCAGGGGGCTGCACTCGACCGGAGAGCTGGACCCGGAACGCCGCTACATCATGCATTTCCCCGAAGAGCTCAGTATTCAGAGTTACGGTTCCGGCTATGGCGGCAATGCGCTGCTGGGCAAGAAGTGTCATGCCCTGCGCATCGCCAGCTACCAGGCCCGGACCGAGGGCTGGCTGGCCGAGCACATGCTGATCGTGGGTATCGAAAACCCTGCCGGAGAGGTGCGCTATCTCGCCGCGGCATTTCCTTCGGCCTGCGGCAAGACCAACATGGCCATGCTCATTCCGCCCGAAGGCTACCGCGAGGCCGGCTGGAAGGTCTGGACCCTGGGCGATGACATTTGCTGGCTGCACCCCGGCGAGGACGGGCGCCTGTACGCCATCAACCCCGAGGCCGGGTTTTTCGGTGTCGCCCCGGGCACCGGCGCCGCGACCAACCCCAACGCGCTGGCGATGCTCGATCGGAACGCCATTTTCACCAATGTTGCGGTCACCGAAGACGACCAGCCCTGGTGGGAAGGCTTGGGTGAAGGCAAGCCTGCTCGAGACTGGCAGGGCCGCGACTATGACCCCTCAAGCGGGCCGGCAGCGCACCCCAACTCGCGTTTCACGACCGCGCTCAAGGCCTGCCCGAGTTACTCCGACGAGGCGGAAAATCCGGCCGGCGTACCGCTTGACGCCATCATTTTCGGCGGGCGCCGGGCGCAGCTTGCGCCGCTGGTCATGCAGGCGCGTGACTGGGGTCACGGCGTGCTGATCGGGGCGGCCATGGCCTCGGAGACGACCGCGGCGGCGACCGGCAAGGTCGGCGTGGTGCGACGCGACCCAATGGCCATGAAACCGTTTGCCGGCTATCACTTCGGCGACTACTGGCAGCACTGGTTTAATATCGGTGAGCGCCTCAGCCATCCGCCCGAGATTTTTCAGGTCAACTGGTTCCGCCGCGATGAACAGGGTCGCTTCCTTTGGCCCGGGTTCGGCGACAACCTGCGCGTGCTGGAATGGATCCTGGCCCGTTGCCGGAACGATGCCGAGGCAGCGGAGACCCCGGTGGGTTTCCTGCCCGGCCCTGAGGCGATCAATATCGACGGCCTGAAAGAGCGGCCCGACATGGAAACGCTGCTGGCTTTCGAGGCCGAGGGCTGGCGCCGGGAATTGACTGATCTGGCGGCTTTTTTGCAGGGTTTCGAGCCGCGCGTGCCTGCACGCCTGCACCGCGAACTGGCTCGCGTCAGTGCCGCGGTCGGGTAAAGATTTCATATAGCCTGGGCAGAGATTGCGTCTGCCCGTTTTAGGGCCGCGCTGGATTTGAGTCAATGCCTTTGAGCAGAAACAGTCGCTTACGGATTCAATCAAGATTCAACGTTGGTTTACATTCCTTTAACGGAACTCTTTTTTTTGTGGTTGGAAACTGATAGTATCCGCTCGAGGCTGGGGAGAATCAGCAGTCAAGGCGTGTTTTTGGCGCCTCCGGCGCCTGCCAGTCTCCTCGGTTAAAACACTTTCAGCTTTCGGTAGCAATATCGAGTGGCAATTAAGTAATAAGACAACTTTTTGGAGAGTCTGATGAAGCACAACAGAAACCCCTTGGCTACGGCCATTCACTACGCGCTGGGTGCCGGTGTGGTCGCAGGTCTGGCCGTGACAGCGGCTCCCGTTGCGGCGCAGGAAGGCGAAGCCGCCGAGACGACCGACCGCATCGTCGTTACCGGTACGCGTATCGCCCGTGATGACCTCGACGCCGCGCTGCCGGTACAGGTCATCGATCGCGTGTCTATTGAAGCCTCGGGCAAGACCTCCGTGGCCGACCTGCTGCGCAACCAGCCCATCAACCAGGGTGGCTCCTTCCGCCCGCAGTCGGGTAGTTCCGCACAGTCTTTTGCGGGCCTGTCGCTGCGTAACCTCGGCGCCGGTCGTACCCTGATCCTGATCGACGGCCGTCGCGCTCCGACTGCGCCGAACACCGGTTCCGGCCAGGACTTGAACGCCATTCCGCTGGCCGCTGTCGAACGGATTGAGATCCTTTCTGACGGTGCCTCGGCCGTTTATGGCTCCGACGCCATTGGTGGTGTTGTCAACATCATTACTCGCTCGGACTTCACCGGCGCTGAGCTGACGGTGGGTATTTCCGATCCGAAGCGTGCCGGCGGTGAGACCCGCGAAGCTTCGGCCATCTTCGGCCACGCCACCGATCGCGGCCGCATCATGGCCGGCGTGTCCAACAACAAGCGCGACATCATTTTCCAGCGGGATCGCCCCTGGTCGCAGGGCGGTGCTTCTGTGTTCTCCAACAACTTCCTGACCGAAGGCGGTGCATTCCTGGCGCATCCCGAATTTGGTTCGATCGTGCCGGGCGATGGCTGTACCGGGGAGGGCTTCTCCACCTCAGCCATTCGCTGCTTCTACGACTTCACCCTGCAGGCCGCGGATGAGGCAGAAATCGAGAACCAGTCCTTGTTCCTGCGCTCCAGCTACGACATTGACAACAACTGGACCATGCACATGAACGCGGGGGTGACCCGGGTCAAGAGCTTTGGTCGCTACGCGCCGGTGCCTTCGTCACCGTGGCTTGTCGGTGGCTTCGGTTTCCCCGTGTTGCCGGCCGGATCTCCCAACCACCCCGGCACTCGTCCGGAGGACGGCGGTTTGAACCCCAACTGGCAGGATTACCAGGATCCGATTCTTGTCGAGAATGCGGACGGTGAAATGGTGGTTCAGTATGCAGGGCCGGATCAGGGCCTGACGTTCCTCCACCGCTTCGCAGCCAACGGTCCTCGCGACACCAACACGGACACCAATCTATACGACCTCGATTTCTTCGTTACCGGTACGCTGGGTGAGTACGACGTGGAATTCGGCGCCCGCCGCGTCGAGTCGCAGTACTACGATCTGGGCCGTAACTACATCGTTTCGGCGCTGGCGCAGCCGGAGTTCGATTCCGGCGCATACAACATCTACGATCCGTTCTCGGCCGACGAAGATGTTCTGAACCGGTTCGTCGCCACCATTAACCGCGACGCTCGCTACGTCTCGCGCGAGTACCGCGCGCAGATCAGCGGCGACCTGTTCGAGATGGCTAGCGGTCCGGCCGGTTTTGCCGCCGGGTACGAGTATCGCGACGAGACTTATCAGGACATTTATGATGATCTTCAGGCCGCCGGCAACATCACTGGCTCGGCTGGTAACTCCGCATTCGGCGATCGCGATCAGTGGGCGATTTACGCCGAGTTCCTGCTCCCGCTGCTTGACAACCTCGAGTTGAACATCGCTGGCCGCTACGACGACTACAGCGACTTCGGCAGTGAGTTCTCGCCCAAGGTGTCGTTGCGCTGGGATGCCATGGATATGCTGGCACTGCGCGCCTCCTACGGTGAAGGCTTCCGTGCGCCGCCGCTGGACATCCTGTCGCAGCAGCCGTCCTTCAGTGCTGCCGGTGTGGTTCATGAGCCGACTGCGGCATTCCTGGGCAACGAAGATCCGACCGAGGCGATCCAGATCACGTCCTTCAGCATTGCTAACCCGGACCTGGATGCCGAGACCTCTGAGCAGTTCTCCATCGGCGCGGTTTTCGAGCCGACTGACTGGTTCTCCGCCACCCTGGACTACTGGAACATCAAGATCAAAGACCGTGTGGCCGGCATCGGTGCTCAGCAGATCCTGAACTGCCTGGAAGGGTTGTCCACCAACTGTCCGCCGGGGCTGTCGGTGTTCCCCGCCGGTTCCGAGTCCCCGAACCCTGACCTGGGCTTGGGTGCGGAATTCGGCGCGGCCGGTAACGTGGTCTTCCTGCAGAGCGGTTTCGCCAGTCTGGGTACGGTGGACTCGGAAGGCTTCGATACTCAGCTTCGCGGTACGTTCGACTTGAACGAGTTCGGTCGCCTGCGTTCGGAGATCAACGCCAGCTACCTGCTGTCTCAGGAAATCGACAGCGGCGAAAACACGGCCGGCCTCGCCGGGCTGCCGCGCTGGCGCGCGATCTGGTCGAACCAGTGGAACTGGGGTGACTTCGGCGTCAACTGGAACATCAACTACATCGGAAGCCAGCGCAGCGCCCAGTCGCCGAACCTGGACCGTCTGGGCTCCTGGACAACGCACGATGTCCAAGCGAGCTACTTCACGCCATGGAACGGACGCGTTACCCTTGGTGTGGACAACCTGGGTGACCGGGATCCGATCCTGGATCCGGGTGAGAACCGCGACTTCAACTTCAACCTGTACAACGGTTACGGTCGCATCACCTACCTGCGCTACGTGCAGACGTTCTAAGCCAGCCTTTGGCTTGATCGAGACCCTTTGAAGGTCTACCAGCCAGGCCCGGACTCCGGGCCTGGCTTTTTTGTAAGTGAAGAAACCATTTAATGAACGACAATTCCGCGCAATTTGCGCACTGGACGAATTACTGGACCGGTGGCGCCCTGACTTCCCTGCCGGACGATTTCCGCGAGAACTACGACGGCGAGCTCGCCGAGTTCTGGCGCCTTCAATTCGAACAATTACCGCAGCAGGCTGATTTACTTGACGTTTGCACCGGCAACGGCGCCGTGGCCTTGCTGGCAGCGAATTGGGCCATTGAAAACGACCGGCCGGATTGGCGAATCTCCGCAGTGGATGCCGCCCGCATCGATCCGGCCGTGATCACGCGGCACTGGCCGGGCCAGGCCGAAGCCGTGGCTCGGATCCGGTTTGTCCCGGACACGCCCGTCGAAACCCTCGACCTGCCGGCGGCCAGCGTGGATCTGGTCAGCAGCCAATACGGGCTGGAATACTGCGACCTCGAACGCGCCGTACCTCGTCTGGCGCGCGTTCTGAAACCGGGCGGCCATTTGGCCATGCTGGCACATGCGATGTCCAGCGCCATGGTTGAAACCATGCAGGCCGAGCAGCGCGACTATGCGCTGGTTCAGTCACTCGGTTTCCTGCAGCTGCTGCGCCGCTGGAGCGGTGGTCTGCTCGACGCCGCGGCCATCCGCTCAGGGCTGCAGATGACCGGCCGCGCGCTCAGCCGCGACCCGGACGCCCGCAGCCCGCTGGTCGCCCAGGTCCTGCAGGCCTGCCGCACGCTGCTGCCGCTGAGTCCCGGGCAGCTGCTGGCACAGAGAAAAAACGCCGCTGTCTATCTGGATCAGCTCCAGGCCGGCCAGCGGCGGGCGGAGGATATGCTGCAAGTCAATCGCCGGATCGGCCAGGGCGATGAATGGCTGGAGATTTTCCAGGTCGCCGGGCTGGAATTGCTGGAAACGCGCGACCTGGTCTATCGTGACAATCACCATGTCGGCACCGCTCGCGTCTGGCGCCGGATCTGATTGCGCGGCCGAAACGCCAGATGGTGTCGCTAAAGTACGCCGGGCCCCGTGTAGCGGAAGCGCGCATTGAAAGCGACCGTGATGCGTTCGGTATCGCCGTGGTAGGGCATCACCTCGTGCAGCAGCCAGGACGGGAACAGTACGAGCTGCCCCGGCTGCAGGCGAAACATCAGCGGCGCGCCGGAAAAGGGCCGGCGGAACCGAACGTTGGCGGCGTCGACATACATGTTGGACGCCAGATTGGGATTGAGAAAGCACAGCTTGCCGCTGTCGCTGGCGGGGTCATCGCCATCGTGCTGCACGCAATAAACCCCTGACCAGGAGTGGTTGGGGTGGTTGTGGGCGGCAAAGTAGCCGCCACCGCGGGTGATGTGGAACCAGGATTCCATGCCGTACTGCATGTGTTGCAGCTGCTCCTGCTCAAAGCCATTCAGGCTCTGGAACATCTGGTAAAGCTGGCCCAGGCAGAAGGATTTGAGCTCCCGGACACAGCTTTCGGGCCAGTCGAACAAGTCGAATCGACTCTCGAACAATGTGGCGTTGCGTTTGACGCGAGGTTCGGGGTTGGCATACAAATCGCCCCGGCTTTCGCGCTCCAGAAACAGCTGCCGGAGCTCGCGATTGAGTTTTTCAGGATCGGGTAGCCGCGCTAGACCCATCGGGGTGGCGAAGGCGTGGATGATCTCGGCGCTGGGTGCATTGCTATTCATCGGCGTTTTCTTTTTTTGCTGCTTCCGCGTCTGCGATTTTGTCATTTTCAGGCCGTCGCGGCGCCCCGACGGCCTGAATTCGTCCCCTCGCCGGCCGTTTCCGGGTGCCGATTCAGCCGGAAGAGCGCTGAAAATAGCCCCAAAAAGGTCTTTTTTCCTTCAGAACGGCCGGTTGACGAATCGCACGCTTGCGCTGGCAAAGTGCGCCTGCGTAGAATAGCTCGCCTGTTGCGTCTCCCAGGCACTATATTTGCCGACGCAGTCGTACGCTCAAACAAACAACTGGGAAAGAGCAAATCAATGAAATTGAAAATCATCAGCATGGGTATTGTGGCCGGCCTTGCCATGGTCGCGACTGCCTTTTCGCTCAGTGTCATGGCTGAAGACGTCGAACCCGTCCTCGATACCAGCCGCGAGGCCGTGGAAGACACCGAGCGTTCGCAGGAGCGGATTGACGAGCTTGACTCGCGGACGCAGGCGCTTCTGAGTGATTTCCGCGCCAATCTGCAGCAGCTCGAGCAGCTCAACCGCTACAACGCTTCCCAGGAACGTCAAGTCGAAGCGCAGCGCGCTGAAATGGCCTCCCTGGAAGAAGACATCAACAACATTGCCAGCCTGCAGCGGGCCATTCAGCCGTTGATGGAAGACATGGTCGAAGCCCTGGATCAGCTGGTGGAAGCGGATATGCCGTTTCTGATGCAGGAGCGTCGCGCTCGAGTCGAGCGTCTGCGCGCTCTTCTGGACGACCCGTCGCGCTCTCCCGCGCAGCGCTATCGCCTGGTCATCGAGGCCTATCAGATTGAGAATGAGTACGGGCGGACCATCGAGTCCTATCGTGGTGATATCGAAATTGACGGTCGCAGCTTCGAAAACGTGGAATTCCTGCGCATCGGCCGGGTGGCTTTGATCATGCGCACCGACGATAGCGAGACTCTGAAGCGCTTCGACCGCGACAGCGCGCAGTGGGTTGATCTTGACCCCGCCATGCTGCCGGACA
>CAZUTZ010000007.1:0-21997 GCA_964623655.1 uncultured Wenzhouxiangella sp. | reverse complement strand
GGCCACTCTGGACCGCATCAGGCAACTCTTGTCGTCGACCCGGGCCTTCGTTCGCTGAACAGCCCGGTCCCGGCGCGCTGACACACCAGTCCTTCCTGCTCGAGCCTTAACAAGGCAGCCTGCGCGGCTGTGCCGGCCACCCCGGTTTCCTCCGCGACACGTTCGCTTCGCACGAGCTTCAGGCGGCGAATCGCACCCAGGACGACGCGACAGGCGGCTTCCTCGAACTCCAGGCGCTCGGAAGAAATGATTGCGCGGGGCAGCGGCGGTTCCAGACCGGCGCTCGGCAACAGACTCAACCACGCCGGCAGACAGTCCACGTGGGTCCAGATACAGCGCTTTCGATCAATTCGCAGTGCAACGGCCGAGGCGTTTCTTTTCAGCGCTCCAAAAGCCCATTGGGCCTGATAGCGCAAGGCCTGATCGGCCGGCAGATACATCCATTCCAGCAACGCCTGTTCCAGAGCCGCAGGCTGTTTCAACACCGCAGGCGGGCGCTCGATAATGCGCTCTGTGGCGAGGTCGGCGCGGTGCCCGGCTGATTCGAAAGCGCGCGTCCGCCTTTCCTCTGCGGCCGCCAAGTCCAGATAAGCGTATCGCGGCGCGTGGATCACGCACTGCGCCAACAGCGAAGGCGTTTCAGTCTGGCAGCCGACGACTTCTACCTGGTCCGACTCGATGCGTCGATACAGCGCTTCGAGTCCGCGACAGTCCATGTACTCGTCCAGACAATCGCTCAGGGCCTGCTGCACCAGCGGGTGGTCCGGCACGCGGCGCGGTCCGTCCAGATTCTCCAGGCACGCCAACTGGTCCGGGAAAATTCGCGCAATCAGATTTTCCGCCCGGTTGCGCTGCAGCTGCGGCGCCACGGCCCCGGTCAGATCCCGCCGGGGCACGGCCAGGGCAATATTGGCGCACCAGCGCATCCTGAGCTCGAATTGCGGTGTATCCAGCACCGCCTGGATCAGCACGTCGCGCAACGTGCCCGAGTTCAGATAGCCCACCACCTCTTCCAGAGCAAAGCTGTGCGTCGGGCCCAGTGAAATCAGCACCGCGTTGTCCGTCACAGCAGCCTGCAGCTCGAAATTGAAATTTCGGCAGAAACGTTTGCGCAGCGCCAGGCCCCAGGCGCGGTTGACCCGCTGGCCAAACGGCGAGTGGATGACCAGATGCTCATCTCCGCCGGGATCGAAAAAACGCTCCAGCACGATACAGCGGCTATGCGGAAGCACGCCGAGCTGACCTTTGGCCTCCTGCAGCAAGTCCGCCAGCTCGCCCTCATCGCCACCCTCTCCGCTTGCGGCGCGCCGCGTCATGCGTCGCAGATAAGCCGATAACAGCGCCGAGCGTCCGGGGCCGTCGCCAAACCAGAACGGCATTGCGGCTTCCTGGGCTTCCGGATCGGACCGCACCTCGATGGTCTGACCGTTTTTCGCGGCAATTCGAAAGACCTCGCCGCCGAGCTGAATGGCCTGACCGACGGCGGACTCGAAACCGAACTCCTCGTCCAGCCGGCCCAGTTCACGACGGCTTTCGGCGTCGATCAGGCTGTAGTCAAACCACTCGGGCAAGGTGCCGGCATTGAGCCGGCTGAGCACCATCGCCTGTTCGCCGGCTTGCAGCCGCTTGCCGCTCAAGCGCAGCAGCGGTCCGCGCCCGACTTCGCGTCCGGCCACGTAACCGTCGTGCAGCATGGCCAACAGCGCGGAAAACCGGCCGGCGTCGAAATCGGCCCACGGCGCGGCGCGGCGAATGAGCTGAAGCATCTCGTCTTCGCGGCTGATGCCGTCGCCCAGCATGGCGATGACCTGCTGGGCCAGCACGTCGAGGTAGGGAGCCGGCATGCGGCTGCGCTCCAGCGCGTCCCGCTGAAGCGCGTCGCGCAGCGCCAGCGCATCCAGCGCATCGCCGATGTCCAATGGGAAAAGGTGAATCCGCGGACGTCGTCCCGGCCCGTGGCCCGAACGCCCGGCGCGCTGCCGAATCAGATTGATGCCAATGGCCGATCCGATCTGACAGACTCGATCCAGCGGTCCGATATCAATACCGAGCTCCAGCGAGGCGCTGCAGACCACCACCGAGACGCTGCCGCCGCGCAGCGCCGATTCGACCCAGGCGCGTCGCTGTCCACCCAGACTGCCGTGATGCGCGGCCACGTGGTGATCACCGAGTCGTTCGGCCAGGCGCAGCGCCACGCGTTCGACCTGCGCGCGGGTATTGCAGAAGACCAGGGTGCGGCTGGACTGCCGGACAATCTCGGCGATCCGGTCGAGCACAAAACCCCAGCGCGGCCCGTCGGGCTGGGGCCGCCAGTCAAGGTCGCCTTTTTCGACCTGCAGATCAATGTTGTGTGTGCTTTTGCCCGCGACCACGGCGCAATCGCGCCCTGCCCCGGTCAGAAAGCGCCCGGCCAGGGCCGTCGGGCGCGCCGTGGCGCTGAGACCGATCCGCTGCAATGGCTGGGGTTTTCTCAGGCGCTGCAGTCGCTCCAGCGAGAGCGCCAGATGGGCACCGCGCTTGCCGCCCAGATAGCTGTGCAGTTCGTCGACGATGACCGCAGCAACGCGCTGAAGCAGACCGCGCCCGCGAGCGCTACCCAGCAGCACGAACAGCGATTCCGGTGTGGTCAGAAGCAGATCAGGCGGCTTGCTGAGCTGGCGCCGGCGTTCGGCCTGCGGGGTATCGGCGCTGCGAACGGCGATATTGAGCGCGCCACCCGCCCACGGCAAATCCTTGAGCATTTCATCCAGGCCGGCTTTCAGGTTGGCCGCCAGCGCCCGCAGCGGGGAGATGTAGAGCACCAGACCGGTCGGGGCATGACCGGCAGCCCCGGCCAGGCGCGCCTCCAGCAGCGGCAGCAAAGCGGCCAGCGTCTTGCCCTGTCCGGTCCCGGCGCTGATCAGACAGTGACGCCCCGCGTGGATTTCCGGCCAGGCGGCGGCCTGCACCGGCGTCGGCTCGGCGAAACGCCGGGCAAACCACTTGGCGAGCAGCGGCGAAAGAGAGGCGGAGGCGTCGAGCGACATGGCGCCGAGCTTGCGCCCGGCGATTCTCAAAAGCTGAGAATCAGCGGCCGGCCACGCGCTCCCAGCGCGCCGAAATCAGTTCCCAGTCGGCATTCTGCCGGCGCCAGCCAGTGGTCACCCGGTACCAGCTGCCCTGCTCCGGCAACACACCGCTGCCGCCGGTCAGCACAGCCTGAAACGAAGTTCGGGCGCGCCCGTCATCAAACAGCTCGACGTCGACATCAAAGACGCGGGCGCGAATCCGATCGTGGGTGCGGAATTCGCGAACCAGCAGGAGTTGCACCGCGCGGCGATCCAGATCCCAGGTCTCCGCGCTGAAATCCTCGGCCAGCGGCGCCATGAAAGCACGGCGGTCGGCATCGGCCAGAGCCGAAGTCATGCTGTCGATATGCTGCCGGATCCGGGTCTCGTCATCGGGCCTGGCGCAAGCGGCCAAAACCACGATCAGGGCCGCGCAAAGCAGCGCTCTCATCACGCCTGGTCAGCCAGATAGGCCTCCAGCAAGCGACCGGCGACGCCGACCAGATCATGCTCGGTGACCAGGCCCAGAAGCTTGCGCTCCGAGTCCACCACAGGCAGGCAGCTGAGCCGCTTTTCGCGCATCAGGCGAATGGCTTCAACGGTCGGCATTTCAGGTCTCACGGCCACGGGATCGGCGTGCATGATGTCGCGCACGGTCACCGGCGCGGCAGCGCTGGAGCCGCGGGCGACCAGACGCAGCAGCTGGCGATGAGACACCAGGCCCAGCAGCTGACCCAGATCATCCTCCACCGGCACATGGCGCACGTAACGCCATTCCATCAGGGAAGCGGCAAAATCGACAATATCGTCCGGGCGGACGGTGAACAAATCCGTGGCCATGAACTGCCCCACCGTGCGATAACTTTCCCGCCAGTCCTGCTTGACGCAGAATTCGGCCAGGGACCATTCGGCGATGGGCAAACCGGATTGCTGCTGCTCGATCATGCTGCCGGTCAGGGCGCGCAAGCACTCATGCGAGCTACCGGCGTCGCGCATGCCTTCCAGTGACTCCAGCTGCCAGCGTGCACCGGTGCGCCGGCGCTCGACCCGGGCCCGGACCACGCTCAAATAGCGCGAAATGTCGTTATCGTCGATGCCGGCTTCCTCGAGACCCGCCTGGGCCAGCGGCAGCAGCTTGTCGAGTATGAGCTGCTGGGCCGTCATCTGCTCTTCGTCGAACCAGATCATCTGGGCGCGCAAACCTTCGCGGGCGGCAGCCAGGAAATTGGCCTTGACGTCACCGAAATTGAAGTGTTTGCGGATGTCGGTCACCGAGCGCGACAAGCCGGCCATCAGGCCGAAGAAGAATGCCGCATTAGCCACTTCGTCGAGGACGCTGGGACCGGAAGGAATGACGCGGTTTTCGATTCTCAGATGCGGCTTGCCGTTGTCGGAAATGCCGTAGCAGGCCCGGTTCCAGCGATACACCGTGCCGTTGTGCAAGCGCAGCGCATTGAGCTTCGGCACCTCACCGCGCGCCACCATGCCGATCGGGTCCTCTTCGAACTCGGTGGTCAGGATCACGCGAAAGCGGGCGATATCCTCTTTGAAGATTTCGATTACCGACTCGTCGATCCATTGATCGCCAAAATGCACGCGCGGTTTATGCCCGCGCGCCGCATGGGCTTGCGAACGAGCGTCGATGGAGTGTTCGAACACGGCAATGCGGCTTTCATGCCACAAGCGCTTGCCGAGCAGTATCGGTGAGTTGACACACGCCGCAAGCAACGGTCCGGTCACCGCCTGCGCGATGTTGTAAAGGTGGGCGAATTCGTCGGCATCGACCTGGAAATGGACCTGGAAACTGGTGTTGCAGGCTTCCAGCATCAGGTTGTCGTGATTGAAGCTGAGCTGGTCGATGCCCTTGATCGACATCTGGAAATGCGAGCCGCGCAAACGCAGCAAGGCTTCGTTCAGGGCAAAGTAACGCGCGACCGGGACCATGGCATCCAGGCTCAGATGATCCTTGGTCAGGGTTGGCAGGATGCCGACAAGGGCAATGCGACTGCCGACTTCGGCTGCAGCCTTGCGGCCGATCTCAAGCAGCTCGGTTGCTTCGGCTTCGAGCTGGCGCAGGCAGTCCCCGCCCAGGGCCAGCGGCGACATGTTGGCTTCGAGATTGAACAGACCCAACTCATGGGTAAAACGCGGGTCGTCGATTCGGTCAAGCACCTGCATGGCCGACAAGGCCGGCCGATTGGCCTGATCGACCAGAAACATTTCCTGCTCGGCCCCGATCCGTCGCATGCCGCTTTCGAACATGCCGGCGGTGTGCATGTCTTCCAGCGCCCTGACCTCATTGAGCAGGGCTTTCATGAACGCTCGCCTTACGCCCTCGTCGCTGGAGTGCTGTACGTTTTGTTCGCCCATTGTCCTGCTCGGTCGCGTCAGACGCGATGATATACCCTGCCCGAGCCCGGAGCAAACGCCCGTAGCCCCTATGGCTGAACAGTGTTTCTGCGGCTGCTGAATTGGTACACTTGAGCTCATCAGCCTGGCCGTGCCCGGCTGGAGCTTTTGCGCTAATCCACTCATATAAAAAACGCAGGGTAGACCAATGACCGAGCATGTTTGGCTTTCCGAGTACCCCGAGGGTGTGCCGGCCGAAATCGATCTGGACGAGTTCTCTTCGATCGTTGATGTCATCGATCGCAGTTGCCAGGATTTTTCCGACAACGTGGCCTACGTCAATTTCGGCAAGGAAATGACCTATGCCGAAGTCGATCGCCAGAGCGCCGCGTTTGGCGCCTACCTGCAGTCGATCGGCCTCAAGCCCGGTGACCGCGTTGCGGTCATGATGCCGAACGTGCTGCAGTATCCAATTGCCGTCTTCGGCGCCCTGCGCGCCGGTCTGGTCGTGGTCAACACCAATCCGCTCTATACCGCCCGTGAACTGAAGCACCAGCTCAAGGATTCCGGTGCCCGCGCCATTCTGATCATGGAAAACTTCGCCAACGTGCTTGAGGCGGTGATCGACGATACCGATGTTGAACATGTGTTCATCACCTCGATCGGCGAGATGGTGGGCTTTCCCAAAGGCGCGATCATGGATTTCGTTTTGCGCCGCATCAAGAAGATGGTGCCGAGCTACAACCTGCCGCAGTCCATCCGCTTCAAGCAGGTTTTAGCCGAGGGCGCCGGCAAAAAGCTGAAACCGGTCAAGCTGGGCCACGAAGATCTGGCTTTTTTGCAGTACACGGGTGGAACCACGGGCGTGTCCAAAGGCGCGATGCTGACGCACGGCAATATGGTGGCCAACATGCAGCAGTCCTCGGCCTGGTTGGTGAACAACATCGAGGCCGGCAAGGAAGTCATCATCACGGCCCTGCCGCTGTATCACATCTTTGCCTTGACCGCCAACTGCTTCGTCTTCCTCAAGTTCGGCGGACGCAACGTGCTGATCACCAATCCGCGCGACATGCCGGGTTTCGTCAAAGAGCTGTCGAAAGAGAAATTCACCGCCATCACCGGAGTCAATACCCTGTTCAACGGCCTGCTCAACACCCCGGGCTTTGAAAATCTGGATTTCTCCAACCTTCGCCTGACCCTGGGCGGCGGCATGGCCGTTCAGCGCGCCGTTGCCGAGCGCTGGAAGTCGGTCACCGGCGTAACCCTCATCGAGGCCTACGGACTGACCGAAACCTCTCCTGCAGCCTGCATCAACCCCATGGATCTGGCCGACTACAACGGCGCGATCGGTTTGCCGATCTCGTCGACCGAGTGCCGGGTCATCGATGGCGAAGGCAACCCGGTTGGCGTGGACGAAACCGGAGAGCTCTGCGTCAAGGGCCCGCAGGTGATGAAAGGCTACTGGAACCGGCCGGAAGAGACGGCCAAAGTCCTCGACGACGAGGGCTGGCTGAAGACCGGCGATATGGCGCGAATGGACGCCAAGGGCTATTTCTATATCGTCGACCGCAAAAAAGACATGATCCTGGTCTCCGGTTTCAACGTCTACCCCAACGAAATCGAGGACGTGATTGCCACCCATCCCAAGGTCATCGAAGTCGGCGCCATCGGCGTGCCGGACGACAAATCCGGAGAAGTGGTCAAGGCGGTGGTGGTGC
Source organism: uncultured Wenzhouxiangella sp. (assembly GCA_964623655.1). Classification (GTDB taxonomy): domain Bacteria; phylum Pseudomonadota; class Gammaproteobacteria; order Xanthomonadales; family Wenzhouxiangellaceae; genus Wenzhouxiangella. The sequence continues at coordinate 14,883 of CAZUTZ010000007.1, read as the reverse complement.
GCAAGGACGACAGCCTCAAGGTCAAGGAACTGCGCGACTACTGCCGCAATGAACTGACCGGCTACAAAGTGCCGAAATTCATCGAGTTCGTGGACGAATTGCCGAAAACCAACGTCGGCAAGATCCTGCGTCGTGAACTCCGCGATCAGTTCGGCGAAGCCAGGAGCTCGGACTGATCGATCCGGTCAGTCGAGAATCCGCTGTCCGTCGGGGTTTGAACTGAGCCCCGACACGCCCACGCCGATCAGGCGAACCGAAAAGCCGCTGCGCCAATCGGCCCAGCGGCTGAGCAACTCCCAGGCCGTAGCCGAGATGCGCCCGGCCGATTGTGTGCATCCCGGCAAGGACTGGCTGCGAGTGATGGTCGAAAAACCACTTGAGCGCAGCTTCAGAACCACGGTGCGAGCAAACAGCGATCGATCCACCAGGCGCTGAGCCACTTTGGCGGCCTGTTTGTCAATCAAGGGTTTCAGGGCATCGACTGAATGGACGTTCTCGCTCAGCGTGTTTTCCTGGCTGATGGAGCGGCGCTTGCGAACCGACTTCACCGGGCTGTCGTCAACGCCTCTAGCCCGCCGCAACAAGTCCGAAGCATGCGATCCAAACATCGCGTTCAACACATCGGGCGCGGCTTTTCTGAGCTGGCCAATGGTCAGGATTCCGGCGTCGTTCAGGCGCTGGGCGCTGCGCTGACCCACTCCGGGCAGGCGCCGAACCGGCAGCGGATCGATGAATGAAGCGACTCGATCCCGAGGAATCAGAACCAGACCGTCAGGCTTGTCGTAATCGGAGGCCAGTTTGGCCAGCAGTTTGTTTTCCGCCATGCCCACCGATGCAGTGAGCCCGACCCGGGCGGCGATTGCCTGCTTGATCCAGCGCCCCAAGGCATTGAGCTCAGCTTCATTGCTGACTGCTGCACCAACATCCAGATAGGCCTCGTCCAGGCTCAAGCCTTCCACGCGATCGCTGACTTCGCGAAAGACGGCAAAGATCTGACCTGACACTTCGCGATAGCGATCAAAGCGGGCCGGACGGAATACGCCGTGCGGACACAGCTTTCTGGCCCGCGCTGCCGGCATGGCCGAGCGTACGCCGTACTGCCTGGCCTCGTAACTCGCGGCCGCGACCACGCCTCGCGCCGACCGGCCGCCGACCATGACCGGGCGGCCGCGCAGAGCGGGTTCGTCGAGCTGCTCGACGCTGGCATAAAAAGCGTCCATGTCAACATGAATGACGGCGCTCACGGCGCTCAGCTCGCGCTGGATTCGCGGCGGATCCGGGCGGCGCCGGAACTGATTGATCGACAGTGGGCCGGTCGGAAAAACCGCTGAGCGAGTTGGGCGGTCAAATGGTCCGGGTGGGTTTTTCGCTTTCAAGCATGCCGGCCAGCAAGGAGACGATGGTGGTTTGCGCCTGCTGGCCCTGCTCGTTGTCGGCAAACTGAATGCCGACGCCGCTATTGCCACTGCGCTGGCTGCCCGGGGGCGTGATCCAGGCCACCTTGCCGGGAATGGCAATTCTTTCCTCCCCAAGCAGGCTCAGCAGGATCAGCACTTCGTCGCCCAGCGTGAAATTCTTGCGCGTCGGCACAAACAGGCCGCCGTTGACGATGAACGGCATGTAGGCGGCGTAGAGCTCCTGCTTGTTCTCGATGTTGTAAGACAGTATTCCTTTCTGCGCCATGAGTTCACCGATCGCGAGCGAAGATTCCCTGCCATTCTAGCAACCATTTGCCCAACAGCAGATCGGCCCGAATGGCGGTATCGGCCAGCTTTCGACTTTCCTGAGCCCGCTTCCAGGATCGTGCCAGTTCCGCGGCAAGGTGATCTCTCCGGCCCGCGACCGGCAGCTCTTCATGGCCTGAGCCCGACGCTACCCCGAACTCTCCGATCATCCACTGCCGGATCCAGTGACTGATCCAGTCCCAGCTTTCCTGCGGATGCGCTGCCCACTGTTCGGCAACAGAGGCCGACAACGGCGCGCCGCCCGCCACATCCAGCAAGACCTCCCGAATCGCCCGGCCTCTGCTCAAACCGTCCCGCTCGATGATTTCGCGCGCCCTGAGCGGCGCATCACCGCTGAAATCCAGCGCCATATTCAGGTCATCGGGACTGGCCGTGCCTGACTCCGACTGCAGCCAGCGCAGCGCCTCTGGGCGACGCGGCGGGTGCAGAGCCAGCTTCTGGCAGCGGCTGCGTACGGTGGCCGGCAACAGCTCCGCCCGGTCGCTGACCAGAATCAGCCAGGCCCGGGATGACGGTTCTTCCAGTGTCTTGAGCAAGGCATTGGCGGCATTGGCATTCATCCGTTCGGCCGGTTCGATCAGGCCGACCCGCTGATCGCCAATGCTGGGCGTCAACTGCAGACCGGCACATAGCTTGCGGACCTGATCGACGGTGATCTGGGTCTTTTCTTCGGCCACGCCGGCCAGAAAAAGATCCGGGTGAGTACCGGCCTGCAACAGCAGACACGAGCGGCAGGTACCACAGGGCCGCTGCCCCTGTTCTGCCTGGCACAGGATGCGCGCGACGAGCCAGTGAGAAAAGGCCCGTTTGCCGATACCGCCCGGCCCGTACAGCAACGGCGCGTGGCCGAAGCGATCAGCTTCGAGCGCCGCATTCAGAGCCTTCTGCTCGGTCTCAAGCCAGGGGATGCTCATGCCAGGTGCTGCTCCAGAACCTGAAAAATCCGGGCTTTGACGGCGTCGATATCGCGACTGGCGTCAATGATCACGATACGCTCGGGCTCCATCCGCGCCAGGGTCAGATAGGCCTGACGCACGCGCTCGAGAAAATCCGCCCGCGAGCGCTCGAAGCGATCGGCGCCGCCGGTACGTGCCGCGATGCGTTTCAGGCCGACTTCCACCGGCACGTCCAGCAGCAGGGTCAGGTCCGGCTGCAAATCCGGATGCACCAGAGCCGCCAGGCGGTTGGCCACCTGAATGCCCATCTGCCGGCCACCGCCCTGATAGGCGCGGCTGGCATCGGTGAAGCGGTCGCAAAGCACATCGTCGCCGCGCTCGAGCGCGGGTCGAATGATCTGGGCCAGGTTTTCGGTTCGCGCGGCGAACATCAGCAAAAGCTCGGACATCGGCTCCAGTTCACCGGTGTCGGGATCGAGCAGCAGCGCGCGAATTTTCTCCGCGGCCGGCGTGCCGCCGGGCTCGCGGCTGCGCACGATCGTGCGTCCGCGCTCGCTCAACCAGTCTTCCACCCAGGCTGCGGCAGTGGTTTTTCCGGCGCCCTCGCCGCCTTCCAACGTAATGAATCGTCCGCGCGTCATCGTCTGCCTCGAATATAGCGATAGACCGCTGCGTTGTGTTCCTGCAGCGTGTCGGAGAACTGGTGGGTGCCATCGCCCCGCGCCACGAAAAACAGCGCCGTGCCCTCGGCCGGATGCGCGGCCGCACGCAGACTGTCGAGTCCGGGCAGTGCGATCGGTGTCGGTGGCAGGCCGTGCCGGGTATAGGTGTTCCAGGGATGATCGGTTCGCAGATGCACGCGCCGCAGTCGCCCGTCAAAGGCGTCGTCCAGCCCGTAGATCACGGTGGGGTCGGTCTGCAGCCGCATGCCCAGCTCGAGTCGGCGGACGAACACACCAGCCACCCTGGCGCGTTCCGCGGCCTGACCGGTTTCGCGCTCGATGATGGAGGCCAGGGTCAGCAGTTCTTCGACGGTATCCAGGGGCAAGCCACTCGCCCGCTCCTCCCAGATGCGCTCTGCGCGCTCGTTCATGGCCTGATGCGCGCGGCGCAGCAGGTCCAGATCACTGCTGCCGCGCTGGAAAAAATAGGTTTCGGGCAAAAAACGGCCCTCGGCGAAGCAGTCCTCACATCCGAGCCGCCCCATCAAATCCTTGTTGGACCAGTCGGTGGTCAGCGCCGCCAGCCGCGGGTCCGCCGCCAGCTCGCGGCGCAGGCGATCGACGGTCCAGCCCTCGACGATGGTGAAGCGGTGCTGGTGGACGCGACCACGAGCCAGATGATCGATCAAACCATTGACCGTGGTGCCGCGCGGGATTCGGTACTCGCCGGCCCGAATTTCGGCGCCACGCTGACGCGCCAGTGCCCGCCAGTGCCAGCTGTTGCGGGCAAGGCCCAGGCGCTCCAGATCGCGTACCAGCACCGGTAGACTCGAGCCCGGCGCGATCCACAACGTCACTGCTGACTCGCTGTTGAAAACCGCGGCGTTGAAACGATTCCAGTCCTGCCAGGCCCAGGCCGATGCCAGACCGGCAGCAGCCAGTAAGCCCAGAAAAGCCCAGATAACAATGCGCATTCAGATCAGTCGCGAGTCCCAGAGAGATTGCAGGCGGCGGCACATCGGACCGATCGGCAAAGAGTGCTGGTCAATTTCGATCACCGGCCGGATTCCGGCCACCGAGTTTATCACCAGCACCTCGCTGCACTCGCTCAAGGCAGCCTGGTCCAGACCTTCCTCCGTGATCGAGATCTCCGGCTGCGCCTTCAGCCATCGCAGGCCCACGCCGTTGACGGCCGGACGGGGGTGAGTCTGCAGCCGACCGTTTCGCACCAGCAACAGGTTGGAGCTGATCGCCTCGACCATCCTGCCCTGCCCGTCTAGCAGTACCGCTTCATCGTGACCGGATAACGCGCACTCACGCGCGGCCTGGACCTGGAGCAGGCGGTTACCGTGCTTGTGACCTTGCCCCGCATCCGAGGCCGGCAGCGAAAACGTGCTCAGGCGCAAACGCACACCCGATTCGCGCTGGTCCGGCACCCGGGCCGGCCAGTCGCGACGAATGACGATGCGACGCGGTTCGGCTCGCGCGGCGGGCCAATAGCCAATACCGCCGCTGCCGGCACTCAAAGTGAGCCGCAGGACAAAACGCCCATGGTCGGTGACCAGGCGCTGGCAATCTCGCCACCACTGCTGCGCCGAGGGCATCGGCAGGTCCAGCCAGGCCGCACTCTGGCGCATTCGCCGCATGTGCAGATCCCAAAGCGGCGCTTCGCGATCCTTGAAAGCGATGGTTTCGAAAACCGTCTCGCCGTAAAGGAACCCGCGATCATCGGCCGGCAGCAGCCCCGAGCTTTCGCCGTCGATCAGGATGTTCATGCCGCGCCCAGCGCTTTCAGCAGTCCGCGTGCCTTGGCTTCGGTTTCGGCCAGCTCCGCATCGGGCCGGGAATCGGCGACGATCCCGGCGCCGGTTCGGAAGCTGAGTTGATTGTCCTGGACCAGCATGGTTCGGATCAGGATATTCATGTCCATGACTCCGTTTAAGCCCACATAGCCCATGGAGCCGGTATAGACACTCCGACCCCTCCCCTCCAGCTCGGCGATGATTTCCATGCATCGCACTTTCGGGCAGCCGGTAATGGTGCCGCCCGGAAAAACCGCGCCCATGACATCGACCGGAGCGATGCCCGGGCGCAATCGGCCGCGCACGTTGGAAACAATATGGTGAACGTGGGCATAGGATTCCACCACCATCAGTTCGTCGACTTCCACGCTGCCGGGTGTGCAGACTCGCCCGAGATCGTTGCGCTCGAGGTCAATCAACATGATGTGTTCGGCGCGCTCCTTGGCATTGGCGATCAACTCGCCTTTCAGTCCGCGGTCGGCGGCCAGGCCGGCGCCTCGCGGGCGCGTGCCGGCGATCGGGCGGGTGTGGACCTGGTCGCCGCTGGCGCCGACGAGTCGTTCCGGCGAAGAACTCACGACGGTCCCGCCGGGCAGCCGGGCCAGGCCGGCAAACGGTGCCGGATTGGACCGCGCCAGCGCCTGGTAGACGTTGACCGGGCACAGCGGGTCCGGAGCCTCCGCCCGCCAGCCGCGCGACAGATTGACCTGAAACACATCGCCACTCACGATCCATTCCCCGATTCGCTCCACACCGCGCTTGAAATCCTCGCCCGGATCGGCTTCAACCCGCAGGGGCGGCAGCGTGGCGTTGCTTCTGGAGGGCGACTGATCCTCGGCGACGTCTGCCAAAGCGGTCTGCAGCTCTTCGATCAGGGGCTTCGATTCTGCCGCCAGCCAGGCCGTTGAGCGGGCATGATCGACGACGATGGCGCCCGGACAGCGCGCCGCCAGGGCCAGCGGCAGACCGTCTTCGGCCGGCGGCAGATTCAGGCGCTGCTCGATTGCCCCGGCCAGTTCATAACCCAGATAGACAAACCAGCCGCCCAGAAAAGGCAGCTCGGGAAGCTCGGGATCGGGTGGCTGCAGCGGGGGTATTCGCTCGCGCAGCGATGCAATGAAAGCGGCGGCTTCGACCGGGTTGCGCTCAGCCTGAATGAGTTCCCCGCGCTGGTGCAGCAGCAGGCTCCAGCGCCCGAGCTTGGCGCTGACGACTTCGCTGCGCAGCAAATAAGGCCAGAACTGGGGGTTGGCGCGGTGGACGGCCAGCAAATCCGGCACCCGGGCGAGTTGAAGAGCCCTGAACTCGGTCATGCGAAACGCCAGCGCGGCTGGGTGGATTGGCTAGGCCGAATATCTGCGCAGCAGCAGAGTGCCGTTGGTTCCGCCGAAGCCGAAGGAATTGCTCAAGGCGTACTCCAGATGCGCATCGCGCGCCGAGTGAGGGACCAGGTCAATGCCTTCGCAACCCTCGCCGATGTTGTCCAGGTTGATGGTTGGCGGCACAACCTGTTCGTGCAGGGCCAGAGCGGTGAAGATGGCTTCGACGCCGCCGGCGGCACCGAGCAAGTGGCCGGTCATGGATTTGGTCGAGCTCATCATCAGCTCACCGGCATGCTCGCCGAAAACCCGTCTGACCGCTTCGCATTCAGCACGATCGCCCAGCTGAGTCGATGTGCCGTGGGCGTTGATGTAGTCGACCTGATCGGCGCTGACACCGGCGTCGGCCAGGGCATTGGCCATGCAGCGTGCAGCGCCTTCGCCGTCTTCCGGCGGCGAAGTCATGTGGTGGGCATCCCCCGACAAGCCGAAACCGACCACTTCGCCGTAAATCCGCGCGCCACGGCGCAGCGCATGTTCCAGTTCCTCGAGAACGACCACGCCGGCACCGTTGCTGAGCACGAAGCCGTCGCGGTCACGGTCCCAGGGTCGCGATGCCCGTTCGGGCTCATCGTTGCGCGTCGATAGCGCGCGCGCCGCGGTGAAGCCGCCGTATGCAGTGGGCGTGGTGCCGTATTCGGCTCCGCCGGCCACCATGACGTCCGCGTCCCCGTAGGCAATATGCCGGGCCGCCGCACCGATGTTGTGGGTCGAGGTCGTACACGCGGTCACGATGCTCAGGTTGGGTCCCTGAAAGCCGTACCGGATCGAAATATGGCCCGCGATCATGTTGATGATGCAGCCCGGCACGAAAAACGGCGAGATGCGACGGGGACCGCTTTTGGCGTAGGTCTGGTAGGTCTGCTCGATCGTGGCGATGCCGCCGATGCCGGAACCGATCGCCAAACCATAACGGTCGGCCGAATCCGGGTGCGCTTCCAGCCCCGCATCGGCAATGGCCTGGATGGAGGCCACCATACCGTAATGAATGAACGGATCGGAAATCCGAACTTCTTTCGCGGACAGATACGGCTCGAGATCCAGATCACGGACCTCTCCGGCAATCCGGGCGGTAAAGGCGCTGGGATCGAACGCCGCGAGGGTGTCGATACCGCTGCGACCGTTCTTGGCCGCATCCCAGGCGCTTTGCACGTCATTGCCGATCGGCGTGACGCAGCCCAGGCCGGTCAGCACAATCCGGCGCTCACCGCGCATGACGATGAGACCGGGAAAGTGGATGAGTCGCCCGATTCACGAGGGCTGAAACTGGCCGGGACAACACGTCGGGCTATTTTTCGACGTTGTTGCTGATGTAGTCGATGGCTTGCTGAACGGTGGTGATTTTTTCGGCTTCTTCGTCCGGAATCTCGCACTCGAATTCTTCCTCCAGCGCCATCACCAGCTCGACCGTATCCAGCGAGTCGGCGCCGAGATCATCGACGAATGAGGCGCTGGGAGTGACCTCCTCTTCTTTGACGCCAAGCTGTTCGATCACGATTTTCTTGACCCGATCTTCAATACTGCTCATGGTTTGCCTTCCTCTGAAAACAATGGTCCTCGGCTAGCAACGCTCCCTGATCCGGCTCCGCTGCTGCCACTTGTGATTTTCTCCAACAACCCCGCGGATGGCGTGCGTTTATTGGATGTTCATACTCGCTGTTGCCGTCATTCGGAGCGACCGCGCCCGGCGGTGTTCTAGGTCATGTACATGCCGCCATTGACGTGCAGGGTCTGCCCGGAAACATATCCGGCGTCCGGTCCGGCCAGGAAAGCCACGCAACCGGCAATATCCTCCGGCCTGCCCAGCACTCCGAGGGGAATTGTACCCTTTAGCCGCTCGCGCTGTTGTTCGCTGAGGGCACGGGTCATATCGGTATCGATAAATCCCGGAGCGACGACATTGACCGTGATGTTGCGACTGCCCACCTCGTGGGCCAGCGCACGGGAAAAACCGGCCAGCCCTGCCTTGGCCGCGGCATAGTTGCTTTGACCCGGATTGCCGGCGTAGCCGACTACCGACGAAATGCTGATGATTCGCCCGCCGCGCGCCTTGATCATGCCGCGAAGACAGGCCCTGGTCACGCGCATGGCGCCTTTGAGATTGGCATCGAGCACCGCATCCCAATCCTTGTCTTTCAGTCGCATCAGCAGCTGATCACGGGTGATCGCCGCGTTATTGACCAGCACGGTCACAGCGCCGGCCCGGGTATTGACCGCATCCACCGCTGCGGCAATCGAGTCCGCGTCGGTCACGTCAAGCACCAGTCCGCGACCCTCGCCGAGTTCAGCGGAGATGTCATCAGCCCCGCCCGCCGTCGTTGCCGTACCGAAAACCTGCACGCCCTCGGCATGCAGCCGCTGAGCCACCGCGCGCCCAATGCCGCGGCTGGCGCCGGTTACCAGTGCGATGCGGTCACTCAATGCCTTGGTCATGAACTTGTCCTTTCTGCTGCTTCATCCTGCGCCAGCAACTCCTGCATTCCGGCCGGCGTCTCAAGCGCGATCCAGCGCGACTGCCGATCAATGCGCCTGATCAGGCCGCTCAGGACCCGGCCCGGTCCGCATTCGGCAAAAACGCCGATCCCCCGCTCGCTCATGGCCTGGATCGTTGCCGTCCACTGCACGGGCGCACACAATTGGGCCACCAGCGCCGAGCGAATCGCGGGTTGCGAATCGTGGGTCTGCAGATCGGCGTTGTGCAGCACCGGAATCCGCGGCGCGCGGATCTCCGTTGCCGCCAGCACCTGCTCGAATTCAAGAGCGGCCGGCTTCATCAGCGCACAGTGCGAGGGAACACTCATGGGCAATTTCATGGCCCGACGCGCTCCTGCGGTTTTGCAGGCTTCCATGGCGCGATCCACGGCGTCCCGGTGGCCGGCGATCACGATCTGGCCGGGAGAATTATAGTTGGCAGCCGCCACGACCTGGTCCTGCGCAGCTTGCCGGCAAAGTGCTTCGACGGTCGCGTCGTCGAGGCCAAGAATCGCGGCCATGGCCCCCTCACCGGCCGGCACGGCTGTCTGCATCAGGCGAGCGCGCTCGACCACCGCGCGCAGCGCGGCCGAGAACTCCAGGCTTCCGGCGGCCACCAGCGCGGAGTACTCCCCCAGACTGTGGCCGGCCATGAACGCCGGGCGCATCTCGGTTTGTGCACACCAGGCTCGCCATACCGCCACGCCGCCGGCCAGCATCAGCGGCTGGGTCAGCTCGGTTTGTGCCAGCGTTTCCGCGGGTCCGCTGCGCACCAGCGCCCACAGATCACGACCGAGTACTGCGCCGGCTTCCTCGAAGGTTTCGATGATCTGCGGATAGTCGGCGGCGACCTCGGTCAGCATGCCGACCGATTGTGAGCCCTGGCCGGGAAAGACGAACGCGAGATTGCTGTTTTTGCTTACTGAAGTCAATGCTTTATGGAGTGTTTCTAGAAAACGACAAGGGCAGAGCCCCAGGTGAATCCCCCTCCGAAAGCCTCCAGAAGCAGACGATCGCCGCGCTGCACGCGGCCGCTGCGTACTGCTTCATCCAGCGCCAGAGGCACCGAGGCAGCCGACGTGTTGCCGTGACGGTCGACCGTGACCACGACCTGGTCCATCGACATTTGCAGCTTTTTCGCCGTGGCCTTGATGATCCGCAGATTGGCCTGGTGCGGGATCAGCCAGTCCAGATCAGATTTGTTGAGCTGATTGGCCGCGAGCGTCTCATCGACGATCCGACCGAGCGTGTTGACCGCGACCTTGAAGACTTCATTGCCGCTCATTTTGACGCTGAGCCCGCCCCGCGGCGCGGCCTTGAAGCCTCTGGAAACGCCGACATCGACATGCAGCAGGTCACTGTATCCGCCGTTGGCATGGATGTGGGTGGACAGGAGGCCCGGTTCGGCGTCGGCCGACAGTACAGCCGCACCGGCGCCATCGCCGAACAGGACACAGGTCGACCGATCACTCCAGTCCAGCATGCGCGTCAGGGTTTCTGCGCCCACCACCAGGACATTGCGAACGGTGCCGGCACGAATGAACTGATCGGCCACCGAGAGACCATAGATAAAGCCGGTACAGGCAGCATTGAGATCGAATGCGCCGCAGTCCCGCAGGCCAAGGCGCTGCTGCAGCAGGCAGGCGGTCGACGGAAAGACGATGTCGGGCGTGGTGGTGCCGACAATCAGCAGGTCGATTTGTGCCGGGGTCATTTCCGCGGCTTTCAGCGCCGCCCTTGCCGCGTGTTCGGCGAGATCGCAGGTGGTCTGACCGTCAGCCGCGATCCTTCGCTCCGCGATCCCCGTACGCTCGCGAATCCACTGATCATCGGTGTCTACGAGCGCTTCGAGATCCTTGTTGGTGAGGACTTTTTCGGGCAGGTAGCTGCCGGTTCCGACGATGCGAGAGTACACGTTGAATTCCTGCCTAGTCCGCAATCCATAGATGAGCCGCCATGGCGGCACTCAGGTCGCGTCGAGCTTCCAGTGCCGCCAGGGTCAGGGCGTGGGCAACGGCTTCCTCATTGGCGCTGCCGTGACTTTTGATCACGGTGCCGCGTATGCCCAGCAACGGCGCACCGTTATGACGCGCCGGATTCAAACCATCGTACAGCCGCTTGAGCCGCGAACGGGCCAGATACCCGGATAAACCGCCGGAAAAGCTGCTTTTGAGTTGGCCGAACATCAGTCGAACGACGCCTTCGGCGCTTTTGAGCAGGATGTTTCCTGAAAAACCGTCGCACACGATCAGGTCGGCCGTGCCTTCGAAGACGCGGTCGGCTTCCAGAAAACCGCAGTAGTTGATGGCGGCGTCATCAGCCAGCCGCCGCCCGGCCTCGCGAATGGCGTCCGGACCCTTCGCCGGCTCGCTGCCGATATTGAGCAGCGCAATGGCTGGCGGAGTGCCGTTGAGGGTTTTCAGGGCCACGTTGCCCAGTTGCGCAAATTCGCACAGGCGCTCTGCGTCGACCTGAATGTTTGCGCCCAGATCAAGAATCCAGGTCACGCCGTTTCCGGTTGGAAGCGCGGCCATCAGAGCGGGCCGCTCGATTCCGGGCAGCATGCCGAGGATATGCCTGGCCAGGACCATCAAGGCGCCGGTGCTGCCGCTGCTGACCGCGGCATCTGCGGTGCCCTCGCCGACCGCTTTCAGAGCGACGGCCATGGAGCTTTCCCGCCCCCGGCGCAGGGCGACTGCCGGGCCCGCATCCGGCGCGAGTGCTGCTTGTGCCGGGGAAATACCGGATCGATCACGCTGTGCTTGCGGCCATTGTCGCAGGCCGGCCTCCAGACAGTCCGGATCGCCGGCCAGCAGCAAATGGAGATCAGGATCGGCGTCAAGCGCTCGGCGGCACCCGGCCAGGTTGGTTTCCGCACCGCCGTCGCCACTCATGACGTCCACGGAGACGGTCACCAGCCCCGAGTCCCGCATGCGCCTGATCAGGCCTCTTCGTCTTCCTCGATTTCCGGGGCAACCTCAATGACCTGGCGGCCGCGGTAAAAGCCTTCGGCCGAAACGTGGTGGCGACGATGGGTCTCGCCGGTGCTCGACTCTTCAGACAGCGTCGGTGCTTTCAGGTGATCATGCGAGCGGCGCATGCCGCGACGCGACGGGGTTTTTCGGCTCTTCTGCACAGCCATGGTCATTCACTCCTTTTCAGACGGGTCATCATTGGCCTTTCCGGCCAAGTCGGCCAGCCCGGCAAACGGTTTGTAAGTATCGGCTGCGGTCGATCGGTCATCGCCGATCGGCTCGGAGCCGGGGGCACGCGGCACCAGCGGCACACCCAAAAGAATTTCCTCGCAGACCAGGTCCTGCAAACGAACCCTGGGTTCCTCGAACAGCAGCGGCTCATAGTCTTCAGGCAGGGCCTCGGCCGCACGCTCGTCTTTCACCAGGCCCAGCACCGAGCGACTCTCCACATGATGCTGGTAGGTTTGCAACGTGCGCTGGCAAACCAGCGGGACAGCGCCACTGACCTCGACTTCCGCTCTGATCTGACCCTGATCGTCCAGGGCCAGAGAAATCCGGAAATCGATTTCGGCATCACCCGGCTCGGCAACCACCTCTTTCAAGCCGGTCATGTCGGCCAGCCGCATGCTGCCGGCAAACTCCCGCCGCGCCTGCGCCGCTTTGGTCGGATGAATCCAGTCCGGGTAGTCTCGCGACATAAGCCCGCCATTGTACCATTGCGCGGTATCCGATAACAATCAACGCACTCACCATGAAACTGATTCTTGCATCCAGCTCAGCTTACCGGCGCGAACTGCTGGCACGGCTCGACTTGCCCTTTGAAGTCCTCTCCCCCGACGTTGACGAAACGCCCGAGGAAGGCGAATCGGCGCATGACCTGGCCGAGCGCCTGGCTCGACTCAAAGCCCGCACCATTGCCGGCCGACATCCTGACGCGCTGGTCATCGGCTCTGACCAGGTCGCTGAGTGTCGCGGTCGGCTGCTGGGCAAACCCCTGTCCAGAGACAGGGCAAAGAAGCAGCTTCAGTTCATGCGCGGCGGACCGGTGATTTTTCATACGGCGGTTGCCCTCGCCCGGGACAGCCAGGTGATCAGCGAGGTGGTGCCAACGCAGGTGCAGCTGCGTGAGCTCGAAGACGCCCAGCTCGACCGCTATATCGAACGGGAGATGCCGCTGGATTGCGCCGGGGCGTTCAAAAGCGAGCGCGGCGGCATCGCTCTGCTGGAGCGCTTGAGCAGCGACGATCCCACGGCTCTGGTTGGCTTGCCGCTGATTGCGACGATTCGGCTGCTGGAGCGATTCGGCCTGCAAATACCCTGAACACGGGCTTTTCGGCCCGGCGCCGAACCGCGACCAGCCGGGTCGGAGTGGTACCATTGACACCATACGCCGCTGAATGGGAGCACAGCCATGGGTGCATCGTCATCCGCATCGAAGTCTTATCAACACTGGACTCTAGAGCACGATCTCGACGGCATTGCCTGGCTTTACATCGACCACGCCGATGAAAAGGTCAACAGCCTGGGCACCAGGGTCCTGTCCGAGCTGGAGAGCATTGTCGAGACACTGGAAAACGCCAAGCCAACGGGCCTGGTTCTGATGTCGGGCAAACCGAAAAGCTTCATCGTCGGGGCCGATGTACGCGAATTCGACGCGACCACTGATGTAAGCGTGCTGGAAGACAACGTGCGCCAGGTGCACGCTCTTTTTCAGCGCATCGAGAAACTGCCGTTTCCGACCGTCGTGGCGTTCGAAGGCTACTGCCTGGGCGGCGGCCTGGAGCTGGCTCTTTGCTTTGACTGGCGCATCGCGCTGGACGCCGACCACACCCGCATCGGTTTCCCGGAGGTCAATCTCGGCATCTATCCCGGTTTCGGCGGCTCCGGTCGCTCGATATCCGCCATCGGCGCGGTCAAGGCCATGCAGATCATGCTCACCGGTCGCATGCTCCGGGCGCGCGCGGCCCGCGGCATGGGGCTGGTTGATCAAACCGTCGACGTGCACGGATCCCTGCGCTGGGCGGCCCGGAATGCGGTGTTGCGCAAGAAACGCCACAAGCGCCCCGGGCTGCTGGACCGACTGGGCGCGGCCGGCCCGATACGCGGCTTCATGGCCAGGCAGATGCGCAAGCAGGTGGCCGGAAAAGCAAGGCCCGAACACTATCCTGCGCCCTACGCCCTGATAGACGCCTTCGAGACCAGCGGAAATTCGCAGTCGGGCATGATCCGGCAGGAGGCGGAAAAAGTGCCGCAGCTGCTCGCCGGCGACACCTCGCGCAATCTGCGCCGCGTGTTCCGGCTTATGGAGCAGCTCAAGGATCAGGGCAAGCGCTCGTCGTTCAAGGCCCGGCGCGTTCATGTCATCGGCGCCGGCGTCATGGGCGGCGATATTGCGGCCTGGTGCGCCGTGCGCGGGCTGGAAGTCACGCTGCAGGACCGCGAAATGAAATACATCGAGCCGGCGCTGAAGCGGGCTGAGACCCTGTTCAAGCGCAAGCTCAAAAAGCCCGAAGCCGTCGCCGCCGCACGCCAGCGTCTGGTGGCGGACGTGGACGCAAAAGGTGTCGCCCGAGCCGACGTCATCATCGAGGCCATTTTCGAAAACCGCGACGCCAAGCGCGAGCTGTTCAAAAACCTGAAAGGCAAAGTTGCCGACCACGCGATTATCGCCACCAACACCTCGGCCATCCCCTTAGCCGAGCTTTCCGATGTGCTGGATGACCCCAGCCGCCTCATCGGCCTGCATTTTTTCAATCCGGTCGCCAAGATGCCGCTGGTCGAGATCGTGCATGACAAGCTCAGCGACCCGGACCGGGTCAACGACGGCTCCAGTTTTGCCACCCAGATCGGCAAATACGCTTTGCCGGTGACCTCCACGCCCGGCTTTCTGGTCAACCGGGTCCTGGCACCTTACATGCGCAACGCCATGAAGCTGCATCGCGAAGGCATCCC